>JAIOHN010000462.1 GCA_019912985.1 Anaerolineae bacterium
AGCCTGAATAGCGAGGATGGATGCTCCTGCGGCCAGCGTGAAAGCGATGATCGCTGCTACCGTGCCGATGATGCTGGCCCAGCGGATGTTCCGCAGGCGGCGTGTGCGCTTCTCACTTATCTTGATGTATTCGCGCTGCAAATCGGTTGGGGTGGGTTGTTTGCCTGCCGATTGCCGGAGCCAAGCCTGGGCGTCTTTGAGTTCGCTATCAAGCAGCAGGAAGCTGGCATCATGGTTACGCCGTTCCCATTCGAGCGCGCGTAGCGCTAAGGTGGTGTGCTGTTCCTTGTGGGCGTAGTCTGTCTGGATAATGGCGAACAGTTCATCAAATCTTGTCTGGAAATTATCTTCAGGGCGAAAGAAGAAATAATTGATGTGCTTCAGTTCGGCGTCGTTGGCGTCAAAGACATCATGCGGCTGGCGATTGCCCCAGATTTCGCGAGTGGTGGTTTCCTCTTTCTTTGCAAGGCGCTTTGCGATCTCGATGAGGGCGGTCTCGCGCTCGTAATCCTGATGCAACACCGGGATAATGCGCTTTTTGAGCTGACGGGCGTATTCAATCTCCATCTGGCAGATAGGGGAGGCCATACTGTTTGGTGATAGTACGACGACAAAGTTATTGGCTCTGGCGATGCCTTTCCTGATCTCATCCCACCAAGTCTGTGATGGCGGGATTGATTCCCAGTCAATCCAAATCTCCTGCTCTTGTGAAAGTAAGGCTTCACGCAGCAGCGCGACAAAATCCTGATCCAGGCGTGAGTAGGAGATAAACACATCAGACATGGAGCGTTCCCTCGGAGAAAGCGGCGGTATTCATTATAACTATATGCCAGAAGTGTTATCGTCGTAAATAAGGCTGTAAATGGATTCGTGATAGGTGCGACGTCGTGGGCTTGCGCGGGAGGAACGTTGTATAATCGGCAGTGTAATCAGGAGAGGGGGAGCCGTGCTCGAAACTGCCAACCAGTATAAATACAGTGTTGTGATCCCGGTGTATAACAGCCAGGGCATTGTCGGAGAAACGATTGACCGCACCGTCGCCTTTTTCGAGAACCAGCAGTGGGATTATGAACTGATTCTGGTGAACGACAACAGCCCGGATAACAGTTGGACGGTGGTGGCGGAGAAAGCCCGGCATAATCCGCAAATTAAGGCGATTAACCTGCTGAAAAATTATGGTCAGCATACCGCGATGTACTGCGGCCTGCGTTACATGACCGGCGATTACGCCATCACGATTGACGACGACCTGCAAAATCCGCCGGAAGAGATCGTGCATATGGTGGACAAGGTGCTGGAAGGATATGACATCGTCTACGGTCAGTTCCGACGCAAAGAACATGCCGGGTATCGCCGGGCTGGAAGCCGGGCGGTCGCGCTGATTAACCGGCGGGTGTTCCGGCAGCCGAAGGATCTGATCGTCAGCAATTTTCGCATTATCCGGCGTGATGTCGTGGAGCGCATGGTCAATTACCGCACCAACTATCCCTATATCACCGGTCTATCGCTGATGTTTTCGACCAATCGCGCGAATACGCTAGTGGAGCATCAACCGCGCAAGGTGGGCCGCAGTAATTACAATTTTATCCGCATTGCGACGCTGGTCATGCGCATTCTCTTTAACTACTCGGCTTATCCGCTGCGAGTTGTCAGCTTGGTCGGCTTTGCGGTGGCGATCCTATCGTTCCTGGCCGGGGTGTTTTATCTACTGCGCGCGATTTTCATCGGCACGGAGGTGGCAGGTTGGGCGACGGTGGTGGTGCTGCTGGCGTTTTTGAGCGGCGTGAATATCATCATCGTCAGTATGCTGGGTGAATATCTCATCCGGCTGGTGCAGCAGATGAGCGAGAGCCACGTCTATTATGTGAAAGAAGTGATTAATGGCTGAGCACTTTTTCATCGTGGGCGCACAGCGCTCCGGCACGACTTATCTCTATCAGGTGCTGGATGAGCATCCCGACATCGAGATGGCGAAGCCGGTGCGCCCGGAGCCGAAATTCTTCCTGCGGCCTGACCTCAGCGGAATCAGTCACGCGGAGTACGCCCGCCTGTATTTCGATTCAGCCAGCACAGCGCAGCTGCGTGGCGAAAAAAGCACCAGCTATATTGAGTCGGAGCAGACGGCACAGCGCATCGCCGAGTGGTTCCCGCAGGCAAAGCTCATCTTTCTGCTGCGTGACCCGATCACCCGGGCGCTGTCGAATTACCAGTTCAGCCGCAAAAGCGGGCTGGAAACCGCGCCGCTGGAAGCCGCGATTTACCAGGAAGCCGAGCGCCGCGACCAGTATGACCGCAGCCGCATTTCGACCTCGCCGTTCGCCTATCTCCAACGCGGGCGGTATATGGATTACATTGAGGTCTACCAGCGGTATTTCGACCGCGAGCAGATGATCTTTCTGATTTACGAGACGTTCGTCAGCCAGCTTGATGCGGTGCAGGGCTTATATGCCGCGTTGGGCGTGGACGTGAGCTTCATCCCGGCATCGCTGGCAGCGCATGTCAACAGCAGTGATTACGATACCGGCGATAGTCTCTCGCCAGAATTGGAAGCCTATATGCGCGATTACTTTGCGGAACCGAATGCGCAGTTAGCAGCCTACCTGGGGCGTCCGCTCACGGTGTGGGCTCATTGACCAGCTGGCGCAGGCGATGCAGGTTCATGCCCTCGCTGACCAGCGCCACGCTGCCGGTGATGGCCGTGTGCAGCACATAACGCAGCCGCAGCAGCAGCACAAAGGCAATCGCCACTTCATCCGGCACACCGAGTGTGGTCAGGCTGAACATCACCGCAAAGTCGAGTGTACCGATGCTCCCTGGCAGGGCAGGCAGCAGCCTGCCAATGCCCCCGGCGAATGACACCGCCAGCCCCAACTCCAGGCCGGGGTTGGGCATCATGCCACGCAGCAGCACCCATCCCGAAAAGGCAATGATCAGCCATAAACCGAGTGAAATCCCCGCCGCGTAGAGCAGTTGGAGCGGACTGCGCAGGGTTTGCAAGCCATCAAGTGCCCCGCGAATGAGTCTGAGCACACGCCCACCACGCTGTTCCCCGGCCAGACGGGATAGCAGCGGCTCAATGCGTGCATGAATCTGCTCGGTGCGATAGGCGGCAACCATGAGGACGGCCAGGCCAATCAACGACAGCACACCGATCACTGCGCCAGCCTGCACCAGTGCTTCTGGCAAGGGTGCAACCAGCAGCAGCAGGACACCGACTGCGACCAGCGCCAGCAGGTCGAGCAATTGGGCCAGCACGATGGTGGAGAGGGCTTCGGACAGGGAAATGCCCTCGCTGCGGCGGATGAGGGTGGCGCGCACGATTTCACCCATGCGCAGCGGCGTCAGCGCGTTGACGAAATCGCCTGCGAAGCAAGCGGTGCTGCTGTGCCACAGGCTGACCCGATAATTGAGCAGCACCCGCCAGCGCCAGGGAAAGAAGAACTGTACCAGCGTGGCGATCAACAGGGATAAAAGAAAGTAACCGTAATCGACCGTGCGCAGGGCGTCGCGCACGGCTTCAATATCCAGGCGGCTGAAGAGGAATACCAGCCCGGCGATACTCAAAATCAGCGACAGCGCACCGGTCAGCCAACCACGTTTTTTGCTCAATCGCTGCCTGCCTTCTGCGCGATTAGCAGGCGCGATCCACCCAGACGGAAGCGCAGTCCACGGGCGATGAGCGCGGTTTCGGCCTGCATGACGCTGTTGAAGAGGGTGTTGGCCGTGCCGCCGATGCTGAACTCGGTCATGCGGTCGGGCTGTTCCTCAGCCTGATTCTGCATGAAGCGCGAGGCGTACATGGCGGGCAGCAAAAGGCTGACGAATGAGGTGGTGTAAGCGACCTTGAAGCCAGCGTGCTCCACTTTGGCGACCAGATCACCGCGTTCATAGCGGCGCTCATGCTGCTTGTACTGGTCGGCCACGCTCCACAGCCAGCGATGCTGCGGCACGGTGAGGGCGATGCCGCCTCCGGGCTTGATCGCCTGGAACATCTGCGACAGCACCTGCTCATCTTCCTTGATATGCTCAATCACATCGAACGCGCCGATGACATCGAACTCAGCTTCAAAGGGCATGGCGCGCGCATCCAACTGGTAGAAGGCGGCATCCGGCACACGCGACTGGGCGAATTGCAAGCCCTGAGCGTAATACTCTGCGCCGCTGATGGCGGCCTGGGGGAAAGCGGCGTGCACGGCCTGAAGCACAAAGCCGGTGCCGCAGCCGATCTCCAAAAACGAGCGCATGTGCGGGAAATAGCGGCGCAGGGCGTGGACGATGACGCGGTTGCGGGCCTCGAACCAGAAGTTGCCTGCTTCGACAGCGGCCAGCGGGGCGAAATACTCGCCTTTGTAGCCGCTGATGTCCTGTTCGTGTTCAACTAGCAAGGTGTGTCCATCCTGGTGCCGTGGCTGCCAGCCGCAGGAAGGGCAGTGCCAGTCCGCGCTTTCAAAGCGCTCATGGCAGTTGGGACAGCGTTTCAAAAAATCCTCCGTGATTGAGGTGCATTTCGTGAGACAGGTGGCGATTGTAGAGGCAAGCTGTGGACTTGCCCAGGGCGTCCTGCCAGGACGCCCCTACATTTGGCTGCTGCTACAACCGTTCCAGGAAGCGGGCGGAGGCCCAACCGACAGTGCCATCTGGCGCGCGCAGTTGAATCCAGCCGCGTGCTCCCAATGTGTTGAGTGCGCCCTGCGGGTCATCCACCACGATCAGCACGGTGCCGGGAGTCATGACGCCCAGTTTCTTATATAGGTCGATTTTGGCCCCTCACGCAGGTTGAGGTTGGTCGTCGGTGTCAGGCGTACCGGATCTGGCTCGGAGACCGGTTCCAGCGCCAGATACCAGGCCGCCGCATAGCCATCACCTTCGGGTGTGGCGACATGCAGCCATTGATCCTGCTGGCCGACCTTGATGAGTGTCTGGCTGTCCGGCTCGACGGATTGCAGCTCGGTGTTGCGCTGCACGGTGATAAATTTGGGGAAGGATGTCCCCGGGCCGCTGCGGATATTCAGGTTGGCAGTGGGATAGACGATGATGGTCGGCGGCGGTTCCTGGGTAGCCTCATCGCCGAGAGTCAGATACCAGGCCGCCGCATAGCCGGTCACATCCTCTGGTGTCCGTACTTGCAGCCACTGTCCCTCCACACCCACTTTGGCGACTGCGGTTGCCATCGGTTCCAGGGCTTCCATCACCGTGCCTTTGACGACACTGCCGACCTTGTTATGTTCGGTGCCGGGGCCGCTGCGGATATTGAGGCCATCGGTGCTGGCGACCAGCACGCGCGAGAATTTGAGATACCAGGCGGCGGACCAACCCTCGACCCCGATGGGGGTGCGGATGTTAAGCCACTGGTTGTTTTTGCCGAGCTTGAGCGTGACCGATTCAACCGGTTCCAGTGCTTTGACCTCGGTGTTTTTGCGGATGACGGTCAGGCGTTCATAGCTGGTGCCGGGGCCGCTGCGCACACTGAGGCCATCGGTCGTCGCCAGGATGATTCCTCGCAGCTGGTTGACCTGCTCCGGCGGCGGGTTGGAGGCCGTCTCAGCAGCGATCTGGAAGAATTTATTGTAGACGCGGGTCTTGGGGACGTTATTGCTATCGACAATGCCTGCGTTGCGCATGACATCCGACCAGGCGAACCAGACCACCATGGTGACACGACTGGGATACTTGGTCCGAACCAGATCATAAATCCCCTGCATGTACTTGGTGACCATGGCGTATTCTTCTGGTGGATAGGGGATGGCCTCGGAAATGCCGATTTCGGTGATCCAGATCGGGTAATCGGAGAAGGCGTTGTTAAACCGCTTCAGATGGTCATCCAGTGGGCCGAACCAGCCACCCCAATCCGGTGCCTGGCTGAAATTGGGCGGCCATTTGCCGTAAGGATGGATGCTGATTGAATCGACCGGCAGGCGGCTGCCCAGGGCTTTGCGGGTGTCATTGACGTAATCTATGGCCGCATCGACCCCGGCAGCCAGCCCGCCGAAGGTGACGAGGGCGGTGGGGTCGGCCTGACGGATGGCGCGTGAAGCGGCATCAAGCACTTTGGCGAAATCCGCTGGCGGTACGTAGATCGAGGACGCGCCGTGAATATCACCCTCGTTCCAGATTTCATAGGCGATGCCCTGGCCGCGATAATGAGTGGCGATCTGTGCGCAGACATTGGCGAAATCGGTGGCGTACTGCGCCCAGTCGCCGCTGTTCCAGGGGGCATTGCCCCAGAAAGTTTCCTGATTAAGCACCATCAAGGTCCGCATCCCGATCTGGCTGTATTGCAAGATCAGCGGATCGTAAAAGCCGAATGCCTGATCCACTGTTTGCAGGGCTGCCGCCGCCTGAAAGACGATGCGCGCCCAACGCACGGTGCGCAGATCAACGATGTTGCGCGGCTGGCCGACCGGGTGACGCGGATTGAGATTGATGCCGTACTGAGCCATACTGCTCCTCCGCTCGCTGTGATGGGTAGAGACAAAATCAGTCTGTTGCCCTATGTGTTAAGTATGCTGCGAGATGCGCTTTCGGGCAATAAAGGGATTGCCGTCGCGACTCATAGATTCCGGTTCTGGCGATACTCCTCTCGCAGCAGGCCATAGTAGTATTCGCCGCAGAGGGTGCCATCTGCCAGCCTGCGGTTCTGGCGCAGGTGGGCCTCGCGGGAGAAACCGCAACGTTCAGCGACACGGGCGCTGCGCGGGTTGGCATCACTGCAACGCAGCAGCACCCGGTGGGCCTGCAAGTGGTCAAAAATGAATGCCAGCGCGCCGGTCGCCGCCTCGGTGACATAGCCCTGACCTTCGTGGTCCACATCGACAAAGTAGCCGAGTTCGAACTCCGGCAGATCCCAGTTCACCACGCCGACATAAATCTGGGCGACAAAGGTCTGGTCGCGCCGGTCCCACGCGCCGAAGAAAAATGACTGGCGCAGCGCCCAGAGCGCGGCAAACTCGTGCACGAGTCCCTCAGCCTCCTGCTCGGATTGAAGCGACCGAACCGGGTTTTCGGCCTCGAACGGGAAGAGGTGGACGCGGTTCCGCTGCGCCATTGCCCAGTAAGCCGCGCCATCACCCGCCTGATAGCGGCACACATGCAGGCGGGTGGTATCAAAGCAATCCGGGATTTCCAACAGCATCCGGTTCATGCGGTGTGTCCTGGCGCAAATTCAATGGTTCTCAAAGGCGGGCGAGCTTGGTGATGCGCCCGTCGTTGATCCACTCGACGACGTAAATATTGCCGCTGCCATCGACGTGTAAGTCATGCGGAGAGGTGAAATTGCCCACCTGCCGCAGCGAATGCTCGATATTGGGCCAGCCGGGGATCTCCCAACCGTGGTCGCGCTCGCCCAGGTGCATGACCAGTTTGTCCTCTTTATCGAGGATGGTCAGGCGCGAATGCAGGTCGGGGATGTAGAGTTCGTCGCCGTACTGGTCGGTGGTGCAGGGCAGGTCAAGCATGCCTTCGGTGATTTTCACCGGCTCACCATCGAGTGTGAAGTATTGAAGGCGGTGGTTGCCACGGTCGGACACCAGCAGCAGCGGCTCACTGCCGCGCGTATCGAGCATGATGCCGTGGGGGTTGTTGAGCTGGCCGAGGCCATCGCCCCGTCCGCCAAAGGAGCGGATATACTCTCCCTGCGCGCTGTAGCAATGCACCCAGGGCTGGCCGTAACCATCAGCAATGTAGATGTTGCCATGCGGGCCGACCGTGGTCTCGGTGGGGACAAATTTCTTTTCTTCGTCGTAGATTTCTGGTAAATCCGGTGTGGTGATGCGCAGCACTTCCTGACCATCGAGCGTGGTTTTGACGACGATATTCTGGTTGGTGGCGGAGAGATAGAGGTATTCGCCATCGGCTTCCTTGCTGAGGAAAAGGCCGTGTGCGCCCGCGGCAAAGGCCTCGCCCCAACTGTTGAGGAAGTTGCCATCGGCATCGAAGACTACGATCGCGTCTTTGCTGGCGTTGTGGACATAGATGCGGCCCTGTGCGTCCTCGACCACGCCGTGAGTGTAGCCAAGTGTCATGCCTTCCGGGATTTTCGCCCAGTTTTCTACCCATTCATATTGATGCGAACCGGTCCCTAATTTCATTATTTCCCCTTCGTAAATTTTGCAAAAAAATATCCCGGTAATCTTATATCTGAATGGCGGCCTGTGCCAGCGTTACCACTCATCGCCAAAGTAGATGGGGCTATTTTTGAAATCGCCCTGATGCTGCTTTGCCCGGTCTGATAGAAAGCGCAGCGCAAATTTTTCTTCGCTATGGTAGGGGTTTGATCTGTCGCCCAATAGAAGCCGATTATCTACAAACTGCCAGCCGCATTTTTCGTAGAACGCCACATTCTGAGCATCACATATCACGATTGCCAGGTCTGCGTTTGGCTGATTGCGGATATAGTCCGTGCCAGCCTGGACGATCTTTCGCCCATATCCCTGGCCCTGGAAAGCGGGATAGACCAGTACACCGCTCAAGCCGTAGATGATGTAATCCTGCTCGTGGTGCGTGATCGTTTTCCAGAGGACTTCCGTGTGGGCAATTAAGACATCGCCCCGGCCAAGCACGATACTGACCGGATGATAAGCGGCAGGCGAAATTTGGTTTCGGAACTGATTTTCGCCAACAAAGCCTTCTGTATGATTAATCCTGAGAAATGCGATAATTTGATAAAACCATTTCTCTGGAAGCGCCTGCCGTGGATAGATGGTGAGCGAGTCAGCAGCTATAGTGTCGTTCACTATTTATCGAATCCCTTGAACTTTTTGCGAAGAAAGTCATTTCACAGTGGCCTGTGCCAGCAGTGCCGCGCCGACCAGCGGCGAGGACCGGGGCAGGGGGAGATCGGACAGGTGCAGATGCTGGCAGACAGCCTCGCTGAGCGGGTTGAGGGTGCGTAACAAGCTGCCTGCGAAAGCGATCTGCGTAGGCTGCATCTGGAGGCGGGTCAGCACGGCACGCGCTGCCAATGCCAGCTCCGCCGCGCCTTCATGGATGATCGCCTGGGCCACGGCATCGCCCGACGTGGCGCAATCCAGCACCAGTGGGGCCAGTGCTGCGACATCGCGCATTCGTGGGGTCTGGCTGCGATAGAGCCAGGTGATGAGGTCGAGCGGCCTTTGCAATTGCAGGTGTTTTAGCAGCAGGGGGGTGAGCGCTGTGGAATCACCGCGTCCATCGGAATCACGGACCGCAGCGCGGAGGGCCTGCGCCCCCAGCCAGTAGCCGCTGCCTTCGTCGCCAATGAGGTAGCCCCAGGCACCCGCTAACGCAGTCTCGCCGTGGTGGTTGATGCCATAGGCCAAGCTGCCAGTCCCGGCCAGCAGTAGCACGCCCTCGCGTTTTTCATGCGCACCCACCAGCGCGATTTCGTAATCGGAGCTGATGACGGTCACGGCGGCGGGCAGGGCTTCGTGCAGCACCTGTTCGAGCCAGCCCTGCGAATGGGTGTTGGATGCCCCGGCGACTCCCGCGCAGGCGGCTTGAATCTTGGCAGGGGTAAGATTGGCCTGATGCAGCGCAGACTGGATGGCGGCCTGAATGCGTCGAGCGGATTCTTCACGCCCGATGATGCTCGGGTTGACAGTCTCGCCATCGACCTCAGCCAACAGGGTGCGGTCGGCGTTGAACACCCCGACACGGAGATTACTGCCACCGCCGTCGATTCCAATGTAGTAGGTCATGGATTTCCTTCGCTGGTTTGCGTAAAGGTCAGGCTCTCAGCAGCGTGTCGATCTGGTCGCAATGCGTCTGCTCGTGCAGCACCATGCGCCGCACATGGCTGTAGACAGTGTGTGTCTTGCGGTCAATCATCGCTTCGCGCGCCCAATCGGCTGGCGAGAGCGCTTCCAGGGTGATGAGCAGGGCCTCGCGGCGCAGCATGAAGATCTGAAGGCTGGTCGCAAAAGACTGGGATGTGTACGGATTGAGTGTCTTGATCCACTGACGGGGGTGGATTTCTTTCAGGCTTGGATTGGCATGCGCCAGCATGGCGTGGACGCTGTGCATCCAGACCTCTTCGCAGGCACGCAGGTGATTCAGTATTTCCAGCGCGGACCACTCACCCGCAGCGGGCGGCTGGCTGAGCTGGTCATGATCCAGTCCGGCGCTGCTGGCCGCGAGGCGTCTTGGGGTGGCCGCTGCCAGCGCCATATACTCCGCGATTCCCGCTTCCGTCACACCTTTCGCACTCATCATCTCGTCCTGAATGTGCTTAGCCGCACCACGTCTTCCGAATGAGGGCGGCGTAATTACTGCCGGGGGTAATCTGACCCAGGACGCTCTCGTGCTGCGCACCGGTCAGGGCGGCCAGTGTGCCAGGGCGATGGTGCCAGGTTTCGTGTGCCAGCAGGGCAAAGGCCAGCGCTTCCTTGAAGTCGCTGTCGATGCCGACTTCTTCATGGGTGAGGACTGGTGTAGGCGCGAGATCCTCGCGCAGCATCCGCATAAGCGTCCGGTTGCGCGCGCCGCCGCCGCCGATGACCACTTCGCCGATGGGCGCTGGCGCGAAACGCTCGTAGGCGGCGCTGATGCTGCGAGCAGTGACGGCGGTCATGCCAGCGATGATGTCATGATCGCTCATTTTGCGCCGCCGCCCTTGATCGACCAGGTTCACGGCCATTTTCTGGTTAAAGACTTCGCGCCCGGTAGTTTTGGGTGGTTTGCGCCGGAAATAGGGATGAAACAGGCGGCCTCTGACCCACTGCTCATCCACGGTGCCGGCGCTGGCGATGCTGCCATCGACATCATAGGGCTGCTCGCCGCCGGTCATGTAGTTGATTGCCGCATCAATCAGGATGTTGCCGGGGCCGGTATCAAAGGCGATAGGCGTGGATTCGGTATCCGAGAGGGGCGGGAGAAAGGTCACGTTGGCGATGCCGCCGATGTTCTGCACCGCGCGCCAATGGTCGGGATGACGCAGCAGCAGCCAGTCGGCATAGGCAGTGAGCGGCGCACCCTGACCGCCTGCAGCGATGTCACGCGGGCGAAAGTTGCTGACGGTGGTCACGCCGGTTTGCTCGGCGATCACGGCGGCTTCGCTGATCTGCATGGTCGAGTGGACGTGGCCGTTTTCCTCGACGTGGTGCCAGATGGTCTGCCCATGCGAGCCGATGAGGTCGATTTCAGCGGCGGTCAATTCCGCTGCTTCGATGGTATGTTGCGCGGCCTGAGCGAACAGGTTGCCCAGTTCGACATTGAGGCGGCAGATTTCATCGACACCGGTCAGGTTGGGTTCGCAGCAGTCGAAAATCCACTGCTGAAAGCCTTCCGGGTAGGGGAAGGTCAGTGCTTTGATGATGCGGGCGGTGATTTGCGGCGGTGCGCCTTCGATCTCGCACAGGGCCGCGTCAATGCCATCCGCTGAGGTGCCGGACATCAGGCCGATGATCCGCATACTGAATGCCCTTCATAAACAGAAATAATCGGCTCGGTTTTAACCTAAATCGGCAGGCGTTGCAAAATGGGGGTGGTTAGTCTTGGGGTTTCAGCACAAAAGGGTACAGGTGATCACCACCCATACCCTGGAAAACCATGCTATTTGCTTATGTCAGAACGTGATGTCGTTGAACGGAGTGAGTACCCGCTCGACAATTTTCTGGCCGATTTCTTCACCGGCCACAATATCGCTGCGGAAGTGGATGCCACCCCACAGGCGCGACTCGCCGACGAAGTGCGCCCGCGCCACCAACTCCTCCGCGTCGCTGGGAAACCAATGCGCCAATGTACCTAAAGTCGTGCTGGTGAGGACAGAGTGGGCCGCTGGATAGCTTGGATGATTGGGTGTGTCGAATACCGGTGTAAATTCAGGATCGTACTGGAAGGGGCGAATGCCGAGGTAATGGTATTTCGCGTCCCAGGTGGCAATCACAGCGTCATAAGTGGCGGCAGTCATGGTGGTGTAGATCAGGGAAGCCAGCGGCGGATTTGAATCATAGCCGTACTCCCAGATCAACTGGCTGGTGAGCAGCACCCAATGTGAATAAGCCTGGTTTGGACCTGCGCCATATTCGTAGAAGCGTGCCCAGGTATTGGTTCGTGGCGTGCGCTCCATGTCGCGTAGCTCCTGCATCTCGGCCTCGAGTTCATCGGACCCGTAGGCAGGCGGTGGCCCGGGGCGGAATTCGTCGCCGGAGGTCAGTGTCCACGGACGCCAGGTTCCCGCCAGCGGCAGGATCGGATTGGTAGCGTTCCATTTGCCCTCGCCGCCGTTGATCTCGCTCGGCCCACTCAGGTCAAAGTTGCTATTCTGCGCCCACTCCACTGCACGTTGTGCAACCATGCGTCCCAACGCCATACCAGCCTCGATGTCGCTGGGGTAGTAGATGCCAGAATGCAGCATGGCATCGGCAGCAGCCTCCGCCTGTGCGCGGTAGAAATCTGCCTGGTCGGGCAAAAGCGCGGCCAGCACTTCCGAAGCTGCCGCCGCCGCAACGGCGTGTTCCGCAGGGTAAGCCGGGCTGTCTGGCGTAGCGATGATGGTTTCGAGTGAAGGCTCAACTGCGCTCGGGCGTGGCCGATTAAACGCGTACTTGGTATCCCAGGCGGCGATGATGCCATCGTAGATCGCCACATTCATGAGTGCCAGACCCCGGATTGCGACCGGTAACCCCATCGCACGATTCGCCATGTCTTCACGTGCCAGTTCGTTCCAACGATAGGCCGGAGAACCCACGCTCCAATAGCGAATCTGGTCGCGCATCCCGTCATCCACTTCCGCCAGCAGCGATTGAAGCGTTTCGATTTCGGCAGCGGTTGCCTCATCACCCGGCGGGGCATCCAGCCGGAGTTCACTACCCGATTCGAGTAAATAGGTGTGCCAGGTGCCTGCCTCTGGCGCGATTTGCTCCTCCTGGACAGCAACCAGCGGCAGCCCGAGCATGAAGATGGCGGCCAGCACCGACCAGACGAAAATGCGTACAAAGGTCTTATTCAATACAAACATATTGCGACTCCCTAATAAATTACAAAACGATATTTTCAGCTTTTTCATCCTACAAATTCGCCTCAGGGGAGTCACCTGTAAAAAGTTAGGGATTGGGGTTTGTAGGGTTGGTTTTGGCCTCAAAGCTGGAAGCTGGATTCTTTTTATGCGTACTAAAACGGGAAATGATGTGTAATATGACGTCATTTTGCATATAATAAGTTGATGAAATGGGTAACTCACTTGTTTGCCCACTGTACATAGCTGGGGCAATATCGTTACGCAATCCCACCCCTCACAGTCCCATTGAGCATTCCTGTTCTCACCCACTTTGTCGCTGCTACTCCGCAAAGTAGAGGAGCAAAGATGAATGACTGGACACCATCTGCCGCGTCAGATCACCCCCTTTGTCGGTCGGCAGCAAGAGCTTGAGGAAATTCTCTCGCTGCTGGACAATCCCGCCTGCCACCTTCTCACGCTGCTCGGTCCCGGTGGCAGCGGCAAGACCCGCCTCGCTATCGAGGTGTCGCACCAGCTTGATTTCGACGATGGTGTTTACTTCGTCCCCCTCCAACCACTCATGGATGTTCGCAGCATTCCTGATGCGGTCGCCGCTGCGCTCAAGCTTCAGTTCTCGACGAATACGAATGTACGCCAGCAGTTGCTCACCTACTTTGAGGAGCGCCATTTGCTGCTGGTGCTGGATAACTGCGAGCATTTACTGGATGGCATCGACTTTGTGGGGGAGATCGTGGAGGCCGCACCGCAGGTGAAGGTGCTGGCGACCTCCCGTGAGCCGCTCAAATTGCAACAGGAGTGGCTGATCTCGGTGGGTGGTATGACCTATCCACAGCGTGATATACATGATGCGCCAGATCACTACGACGCGGTGCAGTTGTTCTGTGAGCGAGCGCGGCAGGTGCAACCGGGCTTTGACTTTGAGCAGCAACGGGATGCAGTGCAGCGGATTTGCCAGTTGGTGGAAGGGCTGCCGCTGGCGTTGGAACTGGCGGCGAGCTGGATGCGGACGCTGACCTGTGCCGAGATCGCGACAGAGATCGAGCAGGGGCTGGATTTCCTGAGCAGCGATTTGCGCGATATGCCGGAGCGACATCGGAGCATTCAGGCGGTATTCGACTACTCGTGGCAGGGGCTGCGTGCGGATGAGCAGCAGGTGCTGGCGGGCTTATCGGTATTTCAGGGTGGATTCACGCGAGAAGCGGCGGAAGCAGTAGCCGGGGCGGACCTGCGGACGTTATCGGGATTGGTGGAGAAGTCGCTGCTGCGGAAGGACAGAACCACAGGGCGCTACGATCTACACGAGTTGGTCAAGCAGTATGCTGAGGGACAGCTTAACGCTTCCGCTCATCCTGAAACGGCACAGGCGGCACATAGCGACTATTATGCCCATTTTGTTGATCTGCGTGCAGAGGATTTGAAAGGGCACCGACAAAGCGAAGCGATATTCGAGATGAATACGGAGTTCGAGAATGTCAAAAGAGCCTGGTCCTGGGCGGCCAGCCACAGACACGAAAGTCTCATCGAGCAGATGATCGAAGGACTGTGGACATTTATCGAACTCCGTGGCCGCGATGAAATCCTCTTTCAGCAGGCTGAGCAGGTGTTCAGGTTGAAGTCAGATGATGAGCCGGCGCAGCTCTGGGGGCGTTTACTCGCACGTGCTGACGACGTGCGAATTCATCAAGAGCCGGTTGAGAGAGCACTCCAGATCGCCCAGCGCTACGATAATCAATCAGAGATTGCTTTTTGCCTGGCGAGATTAGGCTCTGCTGCACATACAAGGCGCGACTATCCAGCTGCGAAGGCGCTACTTGAGCAAAGCTTGATGATTTATCGCCAGTTAGAAAACCACTACGCGGTAGCCAATGTTCTTGGGGACCTGATGAAGTTTTCCTATCAAGGAACCTGGGATGATTTTCAGCGCTACGGCGAAGAAGCACTGAGTCTGCGACGTGAGATTGGCGACCGTGTCGGGATGGCGTGGTCTTTGGCGGCTGTAGCGGCTGAGGCAGGGCGGCAAGGCCGATTTTCGGAAGCGGAGCGCTTGTGGCTCGAGCGCATCTCGATAGGCTATGAAATTGATAATCTCAATCTGGTGGCGTTGGGTTATGGTCACATCAGTCACAAGGTCTATTTCTTTCAGGGGGATTTCGTAAAAGCGCGCTTTGCTGCTAAAGAAGCATTTAGAATCGCGAAATCAATCAGCAATCCAGACGCCGCAGGCTGGGCATTGGCAACACTCGGTCTGCTTGCCAGTATGGAGGAGGATTATCACGAAGGTATAAATCTGTGCCAGCAGGTGCTCAGAGTGAAGCGCCTCGGGTGGACTACCGACCTGGCTTCCTGGGGGTTGTCTATTGCTGCCTGTGGTCTGGGAGACTATGAGCAAGCCGCTAGTTCCCTATCAGAAGCATTCAATTTTCTCGTGAATATCCAGGGCGTGATAGGTGTCTTAGCGAGTTTGCCGATCTTTGCGATTATCCTTGTCCACAGGGATCGTCCTGTACGGGCTGTCGAGCTTCTGGCGCTGGCCTTTACGCATCCGGTTCACGGCGCGGGCTGGATGGAAAAGTGGCCGCTGCTCACCCGATTGCAGGCCGACCTCGAAGCTGCACTGGGTACAGAAACCTACGTCAGGGCCTACGAACGCGGCAGCCAACTTGACCTGATGATGACATTTGGGGCGTGTCGGGCACAGATGATCGATCAACCGCATCAACCGATGCTGCTCGATTCGCTGACTGAGCGCGAACTAGAAATCCTGCGACTGGTGGCAGAGGGTCTGACGGATAAAGCGGTTGCCGAATCGCTGACGCTGGCGGTGGGGACCGTCAAGTGGTATATGCATGAAATCCGCAGCAAATTGGGCGTGAATAACCGCGTCGCTGCCATCAATCGCGCCCGAGAACTCGGCCTCCTCTGATTCATTCACCCCAACTCAACTTATAAATCCTATCTTTTTTTAGATGACTGGCCTCCGGTTTGGTGCGTATGGTGAATACAGCGCCAGTGAAGCAAAAGGGGCTGGATCGCATGTGGGGCATAAAATACCTGACCGCCATCCTGCTGGCAGTCATATCAGTGCTGATTGTCGTCACGCTGTGGCTGAC
>JAIOHN010000463.1 GCA_019912985.1 Anaerolineae bacterium
GTGTCGATCTGAATAAGGTTGTTCTGGTTGATGGGCCGGGCGTACATCATGTCATCGCGCAGGCTGAACCAGACGCTGATCGGGTCTTGCTCGTTGCGTTGGGTTTCAATATCGGCGATGACTGGCAGGTCGGTATCGCCAACATCGAGGATTTGCAAATGCTGCGGCAGGGCGGCCAGCACTTTGTCATGCGCGCCCAGCACGAAACCATTGCGAAAATCGAAAAATGGGTAGGCTTCCACCCGGCGTGGAAGGCTGGAATTAGCCTGATTGAGCGCGGCGGGAATATCCCACAGCCAGGGCAGATTGCTGGTGTCGTTCTCGCTGCGGCGCAGTTCCTGTGGCGCGGGAATGATAGCCGTGAAAAGCAGCAATTGATCGTCATCCGCAAACAGCAGCGGTCCGGTGGTGCTGTTCGCGCCGTCCGGTTCGAGTGTTGCCAGCAGTTCGCCGCTGCGGGTATCCCACAACTCCACCCGGCGGGCGATCGCCAGTGCCAACATGCTGCCATCATGACTGAAGGCATAAGCGTTGTAGGTGTCATTCTGATGGAGCGTGGTCTGAGTCTGGTAGGTGGCTGAATCGACCAGCAGCAGGCTTCCCTCACTATCCACCCAGGCAAATTGATCCAGCGATGGGTTGTAGACGATGCCCTGCGGGCGTTCGCGGCCAATAGACTGGACAAACCCAAATGAGGCGGTGTCCTGTCCCAGCACCATCCCTGCCATCAACAGCAACAGGATGAGCAGCAGCAGGCTGTGTGTGCGTTTCATATCGACTCCGAGTGGTGTGAGGTCGGATGTTCATTTTTATTATAGGAGCAAGTAGGGGGTAAGCTGCCATGAGTTCCTTCAACGTTTAGGTGACGTTTGCCATACGTTTACCAGACGGTGGTTATTTAGGCATCAAATTCGCTTCTCAAGCTATGCTATATTCTGAATGACGAAGGTGTTTGCAGCTAAGGTTCGGATCATATCATGAAGAAGATCATCGCGCTGTTTCTCCCGCTGCTGTTGTTTGTTTCTGCTGTTGCGGCACAGACGGAATGCCCGGCGAGCATTCTGCTAATGCTGGCGCGGGCGGGGGCGGTCTGTAACGGCCTGGAACGAAATATGATCTGCTATGGAAATGGCGATGTCAGCGCGACGTTTTATGGAGGTGATGCGCCCTTTGAAAAGCCGGGTGATCAACGAGCGCTGGACGACATCCAGACAGTGAGCACAGGCGCGGAGGATTGGGGTGTGACAATGCTGCAAGTGCAGGCCAGCCTGCCGGATTCGCAGCAGCGCAGTGTAACCTTTTTGCTATTTGGCACGAACACCCTCGTTAATCATGTGCCACCGACACCAACGATTACGCTGGTTTCGGGCGGGACGGTGAACATTCGCGCACAGCCAGCGCTCAACGGCGAGATTGTGGCGCGGGTGGGTATTCGTGGCTCGATTATCGCCAACGGGCGCACGGCGGATGGGGCCTGGCTGCGTGTGATGGTGCCGGACGATGGCGCGATCGGATGGGTTTCAGTTGACGCGCCGATCAGTCTGAGCGCAGATGCCGGACAATTGACCGTTGCGGAAGCGGATGCATCGTTTCTGCGACCATTTCAGGATTTTACGCTGCTGGCTGGTGGAGATGATGCGCTCTGCGAGGGTGCTCCCCGCAGTGGGCTGCTGCTGCAAACACCGAACACCGTCGACTTTGTGGATTTTGTCATGAACGGGGTGACGTTGAAAGCCGCTGGAACCCTGTTTATTCACGATGAGCTGACGATAGCTGTGCTGGATGGGCAGGCGCTTGTTGGCGCGGATGCGGCAGTTCAGTATGTGCCTGCGGGCGCACAGGTGCAGCTTGTGTTGGATGAAGACGGGGCAGCAGTTGGGCCACCAGGTTCGGCTGAACCTTATGACGAAGCTGCATTGACCGGGCTGCCAGTGAATAACCTGACATATCGCTTCACGATTCCGTCAGCACTTGACCAGGCAGAAATTGAGGCGCAGACAGCGGCATTTTTTACCCCCGCCGCGACACCGATCCCGCCCGAAGAACGTGAGCGCAATCAATGCCGCCGCGAGACTCTGCGCGCGGCGACGTTGCGGGCTGGCCCCGGGTTGTTTTACGAAGGGATTAACGAAATTGCAGCCGGAACGATCCTGCGTCCGGTGCTGGCAGCGCGCGATGCTGACGGCGTAGTGTGGTGGCAGCTGCCAAACAGCAACTGGATTCTGGCGAATGCAGTGGAGACAAGCGGCCCCTGTGCGGAGGTTCCATTTTCCAATGTGGTGCCACCGCCTCGAACCAACACGCTGTCACTGGAAACCTGTGAGACGACGAACGGCCAACTTCGCGCTGGGCAGCAG
The DNA here is from genome assembly GCA_019912985.1 of Anaerolineae bacterium. Classification (GTDB taxonomy): domain Bacteria; phylum Chloroflexota; class Anaerolineae; order Aggregatilineales; family Phototrophicaceae; genus JAIOHN01. The sequence goes on from JAIOHN010000463.1 coordinate 2,358, forward strand.
GTGACGATCACCTTCTTACCCCCTGCCTGGGAAACACTGGCGGATGCTCAGGCTGCGCCGCGTATTGATCCAGGGCAGATCAGGGTGAACGGTCGTTATTTGCGGATTTCGGCCAGTGCCCCCGTGCGCATCGCAGAAGCGCGATACGTGCGGACGTTCTCGGCAGTATGGACAGCGGAAGCGGGTTCACACCGGATTGAAGCGGAGCGATTGTCTTATGTGGCTATTTGCAACCTGACGGTGCCAGTGGGATGATAGGATGGATTACTTAAACTGGAGGGACCCTTTTATGGCTGTTCTAGCCGCACAGCTTTATACGATTCGTGATTTTACAAAGACAGCAGCAGATTTTGCCAAAAGTATGCAGCGTATTCGTGATATTGGTTACCGCGCCGTGCAAATCTCCGCGATTGGCCCGATTGATGACGCCGAGGTCAAGCAGATTGTGGATGACAATGGGCTGACGATTTGCAACACGCATATCGGTTATGATCCCCTTTGGAATGACATTGACCGCGTGATTGAGCAGCACCGGCTGTGGGACTGCCGCCACGTGGCGATTGGCAGCCTGCCGAAACCCTATCGTGAAGCGGGTGAGGAAGGTTTTATACGCTTTGCAAAAGAAGCCTCGGAAGTGGGCAAGAAACTGCACGAGGCCGGACTGACATTCAGCTATCACAACCACAGCTTTGAGTTCGTACGCTTTGGCAAGCGTACAGCGCTGGATGTGATTTATGAGGAAAGTGACCCGAATTACCTACAGGCGGAGATCGACACCTACTGGATTCAGCACGGTGGTGGCGACCCAATGGCCTGGATCCGGCGCATGGAAAACCGGATGCCTGTGATTCACCTCAAAGATATGGTGATGGTGGATGGACAGCAGACGATGGCAGAAGTAGGTGAGGGGAATCTGAACTGGCCCGCAATCCTGCAAGCGTGCGAAGATGCAAAAGTGGAATGGTACGCGGTGGAGCAGGACATTTGCCAGCGCGACCCCTTCGAGAGTTTGAAGATCAGTTACGACAACCTGAGTGCGATGGGGCTTCAGTAAGCGAAAGCCTGGACCCGATGTATTGAATCAAAAACCGGCGATCGTAGTCATATGATCGCCGGTTTTGTTTTGAGTTATTCAGTTGCTTCGGCAGTGGCTTCGGCGGTTGCCTCCGCAGTAGCCTCAGCTGTTGCGTCGGCCTCCACTGTGGCCTCGGCAGTGGCTTCTGGCTGAAGCGCGGCAGCAGCTTCCGCATCCGAGAAGGCGGTCTGAAGGGTCGTGCGAATCTGCGGCAGATCACCGAAGCGCACACCGATTAAGCCGTTTTCCTCCAGCAGCGGATAATTCTCGTTGCTGTAGATGTACCAGAGCAGTGCCTGGACTTCAGAATTGGCAAGAAACTCGCTGTTGGTGATCAGTTGCAGTGAACGAGTTAGCGGGTAGGAACCATCAGCGATGGTTTCGGCGCTGGGTGCCACACAGCCGTTTCCGCCATCCACGGCGACCAGCTGGATATTCTGCTGATTGTTGTTGAGCACGTCCTGATAATCAAACCAGCTCATGTAGGTGATGCCACCCTCGACATTGGCCGTCGCAGCTGCGCGGTAAAGCGGGTCTGCATTGGCTTGAATATCGGCGCGCAGGGGCAGGTGACTCTGCGCAGCGGCCAGCAGCATCACATCGGCTTCCGTATTACCGAGCGCAGGCGCGAACAACGTGATCGGCGTATCAGGATAATCGGCGTTGACCTCACTCCAATTGGCAGGCGGTGTATCCGACTGCGCTGCCCAGGCTGCTGTAATATCGGCAGTTGCCATGCAGCTGAGGAAGTCTGTCGAGCTGTTGGCGACCAGTACCACTGCCTGGGTCCCCAACGGCAGCGTGAGGGTTTCGATGTTATTGGCCTCACAGTTGCCTGCTTCTTCGTCGTTCAGGTCACGATAGGCCATGACAATGTCGGCTTCGCCATTACACAGGCTGCGGAAACCGGCTGGCTCACCGAGGACACTGAGTTGAACTGTGACATCAGGGTTGACTGTGTTGAAGTCAGTCGTGATCGCCTGGATAAAATCATAACCATCGGCTGCACCATTGATCTGGACATTGCCCACTGCGCCTGTCGGTAGGGCGAAGTCATCTGCTGCGCGCGGAATTGGCTCACCGCTCACACCCGCTTCAATTTCCGCCTGATTTTGCTCGTAGGCATCGGCAGTGGGCGCGGTAAAGCCTTCCGCTTCGACCGTCGTTGCCGCGTCTTCACTGG
>JAIOHN010000464.1 GCA_019912985.1 Anaerolineae bacterium
CCTTTAAAACCATCGGCACATGGAATTCCCACAAATCCACGCCGAGTGTTTCCGCGCCATGTTCGATGTCTTCACGGTTCACGCCAGCAGCAAAGGCTTTATCATGCCATTTCTTGCGAACAGACTTGATCGTTACATCCTCAATATTCTTGGAAGGGCGCACCAGTGTGACGGCGGTGATTAATCCTGTCAGCTCATCCACGGCGTATAAGGTTTTGTCTCGCAGCGTGGTGCGGTCATCTGCCGCCAGCGGGCCATGACTCAAAATGGTGCGAACATCTTCTTCGTCCAATCCCCGTTCACGCAAGATTGGCGCACCATCCATCGGGTGCTGCTCCAGTGTTGGATGAATTTCCCAGTCGAAATCGTGCAGCAGTCCCACCAACCCCCAGCTATCCGGGTCCTCGCCATAATGCTCGGCATAGGCGCGCATCGCGAACTCCACTGAAAGCATGTGTTTCCGTAAGCTGTCCGACTGCACAAATTCGCACACAATATCCCATGCCTGATCGCGGTCCATCATCTCTCCCTGTTGACTCGATTTACGAATGCGAGTGCTCGACGATTTTGATCATGATGCCTGTGTGAAAACACGCGGAGGGCTATCCGTTGTGTTCCTTTGAGTAAGCGGTCTTACGATTGTTCGCAGACATCCACCTGGCGTGGATCATCCGTTTCAAACACATTCACCGAGATCGTCAGTGGATCGCCGATTAAAATCTGTCCTGGCGTCCGCAGTTCCCATACCCCCGAATACAGGTTACCGGTGCGCGGCGTAACCCCCTGGAAGCACAGAACCAGCTCCTGCCCAGGGTTCACCCGCTCCCGCATGAATACAGGCCGTGTGTCGAAGTCCTCGCCCTGCACATATTGCAATGATGTGTTGCGCTCCCAGGCGCAGTTGCCTGTGTTTAGCAGGCGAATTTCGCGCTCATAAGGTGTGTTGGCACTATAAAACTCGCCATCAAGCGGATTTTGATCCACCACCGCGTAATCGAAATCGCAGGCCGAAATAGTCGCTGTCTGGATTTCCAGCAGTTGTGTCGCGCGAATCAGTGTTTGAGTGACATCAGGGGTCGCAGTCAGGGTAATTGTAGGTGTCAACGTAATTGTCGGTGTGAGTGTATTCGTCGGCGTCTGAGTTGGTGTGGATGATTCGGTCGCTGTGGGGGAACCCGTTGGCGTCAAAGTGTCTGTTGGGATCACCGTTTCACTGGGTGTCGGACTCGATGATTCAGTCGGTGATTCTGTTGGCGTGGGCGTATCCGTTGGCACCGGTCTTGGCGTTTCTGTCAGGGTAGGTGTCAGGGTTTCCGTCGGCGTGGGCGATGCGAAAAACGCGACAGCTGGCAGCCAGCCGTTGTTCACCCCAAACATGTATCCCCCCAGAAGAATGATGATGGCTCCCATCAAGCCCAACAGCCATAATGACGCGCGCCGCGAACCCCCATCGCTGCTCTCCCCCCCGTCACTTACAGGCAGTTGTGTATCCTCGACTGGCGGTGGAGGTGGTGCCGCGTGATCACCAATCTCGATCTGCTCACCACGTTCAATGCGATTCAAGTCATCGATCAGCGCATTGGCCGATTGATAGCGATCCTCGGCTTCTTTAGCGATGAGCTTTCGCACCACCTGTTCAATCGCTTCGGGATATTCCGGGTGCTTATCACGTATCGAGGGGATTGGCGTGTTCAGATGTTTGAGGATGATCGCCAGCGGCGCTTCGGCATCATAGGGGAGTTCGCCAGTCAGCAGTTGGTAAAGAATGATCCCCAGCGAGTACAGGTCAGAGCGCTCGTCACCAGCTTCGCCTAAGCCTTGTTCAGGGGCCATATAAGCTGGCGTGCCAACCATACCCCCGCTGGCCGTAAACTGCGCGCCGGTCACGATCTTAGCAATGCCGAAGTCTGTCAGCACTACCCGGCTGTCCTGGTCAATCATCAAGTTGGCCGGTTTGACATCACGGTGAATCATGTTACGGCTGTGCGCATAGGCTAAAGCGCTCGCCGCTTCACGAGTGACCCGCAGAATTTCTGGAAATGGCAGCAAAGCGCCATTTCCATTCAAGATCGCCAGCCGTTCCTTGAGCGTCGGCCCTTCGATCAGCTCCATGACCATATAGTAGCTTTCGCCCTGTGGGTCAAAATCGAAATCGTACACCTGCACGATATTCGGATGCTTGAGCTGCGCGACGGTCTGCGCTTCTTTCAGGAATCGCTCTTTAAACTCCGGATCATCAGCCAGGAAAGCATGCAGGATCTTAATCGCCACATAGCGATTAAGGTTAGCATGGTAGCCTTTATAGACCTCAGCCATGCCCCCGCGTCCCAGACGCTCTGTAACTTCGTATTTACCTAGCTTTCGTCGTGCCACAGGTCGCGTAAATGCCTTATTTGCTGAAGGAAGGTCGGACTTCAGTATACTCGATGACCCTAGCCTACGCCACAGCCTGAGGCGGCTGCAGCGGCTCGGTTATTTCCCTGCGATACCGCCCTCGGTCATCGCTCGTGCGTTCAGCGCTTTATCGGCTTCATCCGCGGTCATGTACCCCAGTTCCACCACAATTTCGCGAATGCTGCGGTTCTCAGCCAGCGCTTTCTTAGCGACTTCGGCACCCTTCAGATAGCCAATAATCGGGTTCAATGCCGTCACCAGGATCGGATTCAACGCCAGCCAGCTTTCGGCCTTGTCTTTGTTGATAATCAGACCCCTGACACATTTATCAGTAAAGGCGTTTACTGCGCCGATCATGACGTGCATCATCTCGAACAGATTGTGAGCGATGATCGGCATCATCACATTCAATTCGAGCTGGCCTGCCTGTGCCGACATCATCACCGTCAGGTCATTACCCATGAGGTGGAACATTGCCATATTCAGCATTTCAGCCATCACCGGGTTGACCTTCCCTGGCATAATGGATGAGCCAGGCTGCACCGTCGGACAGGTAATCTCGGCCAGGCCAGTGGTTGGCCCGCTGGATAGCAGCCGAATATCGTTGGCGATACGGATAAAGTCCTGTGCAGCCGTCCGCAGCGCACTTGAGAAGAAGGTTGCATCCTGATGTGACTGCATGGATTCAAATAGATCATCGGACTCGTAGACGGTAACGCCGGTCAGTTCCGTAATCTTCTTGATCATCCGCGCATGATACTCTGGGTGTGCGTTCAGGCCAGTACCGTTGGCCGTTCCGCCGATACCCAGACGGCGCACACCTTCAGCCGCCATCTTGATTTTTTCGATGTCGCGCTCAATCGCTTTGGCATACGCCCCAAATTCCTGCCCCATTCGGATCGGAACCGCGTCCTGCAAGTGGGTACGACCGCTTTTTACTACCTCATCAGCTTCTTCAGCTTTGGCGTAGAACGCGTCGGCACACGCTTGCAACGTGGACACCAGTTCATCCAGCCGCCACAACACACCCAGGCGAATGGCCGTGGGAATGGTGTCGTTGGTGCTCTGGGCCATATTCACATGATCGTTGGGGTTAACCGGTTTCTTAGGATCATCTAACTTGTATCCCAGAATCTCATTTGCCCGGTTGGCAATCACTTCGTTGACATTCATATTATGGCTGGTCCCCGCTCCTGCCTGGAACGGATCAACCACAAATTGATCGTTGAGCTTACCAGCAATAACTTCGTCCGCCGCCTGCATAATCGCAGAGGCCACTTTTTCATCCAGTAAGCCGAGATCGCGATGCACCTCTGCGGCGCTGCGCTTAATGACAGCCATGCTCCAGATAAAGGCCGGGTATGGTCGCATTCCGCTAATCGGGAAATTGTCTACGGCGCGTTGGGTCTGTGCTGCATAATAAGCATTCGCGGGCACTTTTACTTCGCCCAGCGAGTCTTTCTCAATCCTGAACTCGCTCATTCAAATAACTCCTTTTATCATGCCCACATAAAACAAAAAAGGCGCTACGATTGTAACGCCTTTTTCATTATTTGTGAAAGGATAAACTAATCGACTAGCCCTTCACAGCCGCGTAACGCTTGGAAACTTCAGCCCAGTTCACCACATTCCACCACGCTTTAATGTAGTCGGGGCGGCGATTCTGGTAATTCAGGTAGTAGGCATGTTCCCACACGTCCAGGCCGAGGATGGGCGTCTTGCCGTCCATCAGCGGGGTATCCTGATTGGGCGTGGAGGTAATTTCCAGCGAGCCATCGGTGTTCGCCACCAACCATGCCCAGCCAGAGCCGAAACGTGTGGCCGCTGCACTGGCAAATTTATCCTTGAAGGCATCCAGGCTGCCAAAGGACTCGTTGATCGCAGCGGCCAGCTCTGTGCTGGGTTCGCCGCCACCAGGGGCCATGATCTGCCAGAACAGGCTGTGATTGGCAAAGCCGCCGCCATTATTGCGCACCGCAGTGCGAATGGCCTCCGGCACACTATCCAGGTTAGCCAGTAGTTCTTCAATGGACTTGCCCTGAAGATCGGCCTTGCCTTCCAGTGCAGCATTCAGATTGTTGGTGTAACCGGCATGATGTTTATCATGGTGGATTTCCATGGTGCGAGCATCGATATGGGGTTCGAGCGCATCAAAGGCATAAGGCAGTGGAGGTAGTTCAAAAGCCATTATTCTCACTCCTTGAGTTTTTATAGAACTATACAACTAGCTTCGATAATAGCACACCACCCCTTAAGAAGCGATGAAATAAGTGTATGACGGCGATTAGAATTGGATAAGTCTGGACTTTCGTACAGGTCTGCATTGGCCTTTTGACCCACACCCCGACTGGTGATAGCATAAGATCTGTGCCGATAAATCAAAGACAACATGGCTGAAACCCGGGCTTTCCCCCAAAAAACTCCCTGGCAAACCTATGCAGTCCTGGCAATGGGCGTCCTGGCCGTATCGATGGCGGCTATTTTCATCCGCTTTGCCCAGGCCGAGAATATGCCAACCCTGCTGATCGCGGCGGTTCGTCTCACGCTTGCGGCGTTGATACTCACACCCATTGCGCTGCGGCGTTATCTGCCGCATATCCGCCGCCTCACTCGGACGGACTTTGGGCTTATTGCTGTATCGGGGTCATTCCTGGCGCTTCATTTCATCCTGTGGATCAGCTCACTCGAAAACACCAGTGTTTTGATCAGTGTGGTGCTGGTGACAACATCGCCGCTGTGGAGCGCCGTATTAGAAGCATTTTTCTTTAACCAGCGCCTCTCGCGATTAACAATGATCGGCCTTCTGGTTGCGATCACTGGCGGCATCCTCATCAGTCTGCCAACCGACAGCGCCCCTCTGATTAGCGGAAAGAATCCGCTTGCTGGCAGTCTTATGGCACTTGGGGGCGCACTCGCCGTGGCCGTCTATCTTGTTATTGGTCGCAACGTGCGCACACGCTTGCCCGTCTTACCCTATATCTGGATGGTCTACGGTACCGCCGCAATTGTCGCGTTGATTGTCGTTGCGCTTACGCGAACCCCAGTAACTGGATTTAACCCGCAGGGGTACTTTTGGCTGGTATTGATGGCGCTGGTTCCGCAACTTATCGGACATTCGTCTTTCAATTACGCACTGGAATATCTCTCAGCAACTTATGTCGGAATCGCATCGCAAATCGAACCCGTTGCCAGTGCTATTTTCGCCTATTTCATCTTTGGCGAGGTCCCACGTGAGCTTCAGCTCCTCGGCAGCCTTGTCATTGTCGGCGGCGTAATCCTGGCTAGCCGGGGCGACACATCGTAACCGAACTATGCAGTAAGAAAGTGATTTACCCATTTATGGCAGCAGTTGCATCCGTTGATTCATCGGAAGTTCAATGGAAACCCTACGTCGCCTTAATAGTAGGGATTTGTGTAGGTTCTATCGGCGTGATCTTCATCCGCAATGCGCAGATGGAGCATGTTCCCACCATCGCCATTGCGTCCATCCGCTTCATCCTGACCTTTGCAATACTGACGCCCTTTGTGTTGCACCATTACCGCAGCCAGATTACTTCCCTGGGAATGCGCGATTTTCTCTTTTCCGCCTTGGCAGGCG
>JAIOHN010000465.1 GCA_019912985.1 Anaerolineae bacterium
GTGTAATGCAACATGGACATATTCGCCTCATGTATATTCCGCCATATATGCATGAGATGTACAGTTCCCCCGAAACCTCCACAAGCAACGACCGAGAATCCCGATGAACAAGCCAAAATACTTCATTGAATCCGGCAAGGCAGCCAAGCTGCTTCGATCGAAGCTGAGCATGAATCAATCCGATTTCTGGAGCAGGATTTCCGTCACGCAGTCCGGCGGTTCCCGTTATGAATCGGGCCGGAATCTTCCCAAGCCCGTCCGGCTCCTGCTTCACCTGGCTTATGCGCCGGAGAAGCAGGCCATGGCCATGCTGAAGTTCCTGAGGCAGTCCGAGAGGGATTGAGAGAACGGAACGGGGTCACTGGGGCACTTCAACCCAAATATACACGGCATGTATATTTGACAATGGCATTAGCCAGGCAAGTTGCGAGAACTTTGACCCATGAATCCTGATGAGACGAACCTGACGCTCATCCGCGGCGGGCGGGACGAGATCGAGCGTGAGCTGGTAAGGCTCGTGCTGACTACCTTTCCGGTTCCCGAAGGCGAATACAACCGCCTGTTGTCAATGCTTGAGCCAAGGCCGGGTCGGGTTTCCATTGCTACGGCCAAAGCTGGGTCTTCATGCACCGCTGACTACGGTTGCGCAGAGAAGGAAGCTTGAGTCGCGCCTCACACGGTGCACACCAGCTAATTGATGGTCTCCGTCACATCCCGCGACTTAACCCATTTCAGAATCGCTGCCATGGTTTCCTTCTCGCGACCGCGGAAGCCATGATGGCTGTAGGCCTGGCACGGGTCACCGGTGGGATTAGTAGCTCCTATGACCGTGATGAGGGGAAAGCCGTACTTGCTGGATATGTCGCGTGCCCGCGTGTAAGGACACACGACGCAACCGTCGTCCCAGTGATGAACAAAGAGTGTCGGTACCTTGATCTGGCCGAAGTCGAAGCAAGACAGGTATACTTGGAGGCAGCATGGCTTGAAGGGTATCCGCCTAATGCCCGTTCGTCGGCCGAAGCGGGCTTCAATGTCAATATGTAATTGACTGTCCGGGATGTCCGCTTTCAATGTTTAGTTTGAGGTGAATCGCCCATCTAAGGAGACTCTTCAAATCCCAAGTTGAACGGGCGCCCCCTGAAGGGAGGCGCCCCAACATTTAGCGAGGCCGAGCCCAATTGCTATTGTAGGGGCGGTACGGCTGGGCGTTCCAATACATTTGCCCTGGCGTAATCCCTGTTACCAGATTGCCGGTAACCAATGATGCGTAGGTCGTACATACGGCTCCGGTCCCGAACAGGAACCCGAGACCGTACGGCAAACGTGTGGCTGCGGCAGTGGCAGAGAAATCTTGGTTCAGCTTTACGACGCGGTAAGGCCTGTCCTTTAGCTCAACCCACCGTTGCCCACCAGACTTACTATCGAACAATCCGCTTACGCCCTTCGTTCCGTCCGTGAAAGACCCGGTCGAAGCATCAGCAATTCTTCCCCCTTCGAATGCCAACGCGACGTGCGAGTACGCCGACCCTAGGAGCATGAAACCGATACGGTCCCTCAGGGTGCCGGGCCGGTATAATCGAGCTTCACTCTTGCCTGAGACTGGAGATGCTCCCTGTCCCTTGCGCGGATCAATATCCTCCCCGGATATGTCCGCCATGTCCACGCCGGCACTGACAGCCGCGCTCGCAGCCGCCCACCCGACGTTTTCCCAATAATTCCCGCCGTAGAGAGCCGTAGATACGGCGCCGGTAATCAGAGCGCCGCCAAATGGCCCATGTCCAACGCCGTGCCCTATCGCACCCATCAGCGCACCTCGTGCCGCGGCGCCGAACAGGTCTGCGCCCGGATTGAATGCCATAGTCGAGATCACCGACGACACCGAACCGCCTATTGCGCCACCAACAAACCCCGCCGCACCGCCAAGAGAGGCCGCGTATGAGGACGCGAACGCTGCACCGGCAGCCGCGCCTACGCCACCAGAGATTCCGCCGATGACCATACCTTTCAAAACGGCGTTGAAATCCCAATCCGACGCTTCACCAGCCATAATGCCGCCGATGATCGCCCCGATGATGAACGGACATACCGGGCACTCACCGTTAGCATCGGTCAGATTGATCGGGTTATTC
>JAIOHN010000466.1 GCA_019912985.1 Anaerolineae bacterium
CCACCATTCCCCGGAGCTGTGCCAATGGTGCTTCTTCGCCGGTCTGTGACCAGAAGAACTGCCACGCCAGCCCGTGGTTCGCCAGATCGAGCGCCAGCAGCACGGCCAGAATCACCCCGGCAACCAGCACACCCAAAGGAAAATATCGCCATCGTTTCATCATACGCCGCATTATATCGGAGAAAGCAGGTCTAGTGGACAGCGAAAAACCAACCGGTTTGCCCACCGCATTACCGCAGTAAATCGCTAGGATAAGTACGCATTGGTGGATATTGCAAGGACGATAAAGCCATGCTTCACCCGGATATTCGCAAACAATCTAGTGATATTGATGGTAGTGGTTTATTTGCAACAGCCTTTATCCCCGGCGGCACGGTCATCTGGCAGCAAGAGCCAGATGCGCAGCATTTTACGGAAGCGGAGGTCATGCAGCTCCCACCCGAAATCCGGCGGCTCTGCCACCTCTACCAGGGTGTTTTTGTCCTCTCGCAGGGTGATGCCGAATACATGAATCACAGCTGCGATCCGAATACCGCGCACCTGGATGATGAAACCCTGATCGCCATCCGTGATATTTTCCCCGGCGATGAAGTGACCTACGATTACGCAACCTGTGAGATCGACCCGACGCTGTGGCCGGACTGGGAATGTCACTGCGGCGCGCCCCACTGCCGCCATGTCGTCAGCGTCCGTGACTGCCTTGATCCGGCCTTTCAGGCCCGCTATCAGGGCTTTCTGCCCAGTTGGACGTTGGAATACATCCAGAAGAATCAGACTCAAAACCGGCTGTTATCGACCGATTTCGAGGAAAATCCGGTATAATCATAAATAGCAGGAGAAAGCAAATTCATGGAGGTTTTCTCTTATGGCAAATGCCAACGGTTCTGAAAAAGCAGAAGAAGTGATCGCTGAGGCCAAACAGGAACTCACCGATTTCAAACGGGAGGCTTACCAGCGGGCGGAAGAAGCCCGCAAGGAAGTCGCGAAGCAGCTCAACACCGCTGCCGAGACCATCCGCAAAGAAGTGCGGGATGGTAACGCGGATAAGGAAGCGGTCCAACGTGCCGATGAGATCGCCGCGCGGCTGGAAAAAACTGCGCACTATCTCAACAACCACAGCGCCTATCAAATGGGCGAGCAGGCGACCAAGATCGTCACCCGCAACCCGTGGCGCGCGGTCATCATTGCCCTTGTGGTCGGCCTCGTACTGGGGTTAATCTCACGCGGCAAGTAAGTCCAAACACCGGGGCGTATGTTCACCACATACGCCCTTTTTGATTCACCCTGTGACGCGGCGATTGATGGTCGTGCTTTTCACAGGGCATGTGTTATGATTGAAGCCTTGTCTGATTGCACGGTAGGGGCGCAGCACACAACGGATGAACACCACTTCCAGTGCTGCGCCTCTACTCATAAAAGGTTGCAGTACTTCAGCCATGTTCAAATTCATGATCATCTTCAATAAACCAGCCAATGTCTCCACATTTGAAGGCATCTACAATGACCTGCTGGCCCTGATCGAGCGTATGCCCGACATCCAGCGGCGGCAGGTGGTGAATATCGTTGGCAGTCCCACAGGCAGCACCCGACTCTATCGCATTCTCGAAGTTTATTACGACGATCAGCAGCAGATGGAAACGTCACTGAATTCACCTGCCGGGCAGGAAGCCGGGGGCGAGCTTCAGCGCTTTCCTGCTGGCTCATTCGACCTGATCTTCGCCGAAGTCTATGAGGAAGAAGGCGGACGAACCCGCACCGAGGACGAGCAGTAATGCAGCAATTAAAAGAGCGTATCCTGGCGGAAGGCCAGAATCTGGGCAACGGGATTCTCAAGATCGACAGTTTGCTCAATCACCAGCTTTACCCGGACCTGATGGCGGAGATGGGAAAGGAGATGGCGCGGCGCTTTGCTCAAACGCCGATCGACCGCATCCTCACCGCCGAGATTTCAGGCATCGCACCAGCACTCATGACGGGCATAGTTCTCAACGTGCCCGTTGTTTATGCCCGTAAAAAGAAGCCGATCACCATGGCCGGGCCGGTATTTCTCGAAACCGCCCCCAGCCACACCAAAGGCGGCGATGTGCCGCTGCTGGTCTCGGCAGAGTTCTTGCACGAGGGTGAACGCATCCTGATCATTGATGACTTCCTCGCCACCGGTAAAACCCTGCTGGCGCTGGCCCGTATGGTCGCCAGTGCCAAAGCGGAGCTGGTGGGCGTGGGGACCGTGGTCGAGAAATCGTTCGAAGGGGGGCGTGACCTGATGCTCAAAGCCGGGTACACCCATGTCCCGATTGAATCACTGGTGACCATCACCAGCATGGAAAACGGCCAGATCATCATCGCTGACTGACGCGCTGACTCACTCGTTCAACAGAAAAGGATTTTGGCGTGAAACCTCTCAATATAAGTGCAGACGCGCCCTGGAAAGCGCGTTATCGCGCGCCCAGCATCGCCTGGGCAGTGCTGGCACAGGCGAATCCAAAGCGCGGTCTGGTCGCCAGCAATCTTGATGGCATTATTCAGCTTTACGCCTGGGATGTCCCCACGGGCAAGCTGACGAAACTGACGAACAAGCCCACGGGCGTCGTGATCGGCACGATTTCGCCCGACGGTGGTTATGTCTATTATCTCGATGATGAAGGCGGCAATGAGATCGGCCACTTCGTGCGCGTGCCCTTCGAGGGGGGCGACGCGCAGGATGTCACACCAGATATGCCGCTGTATGCCTCACACAATTTGCGTCACAGCCGCAATGGGAACGCAATGGCGTTTACTACCGCCAACGCCGGTTTCAAGGTCTATGTCCAGCGTGGGCGCGAGGATTACGCAGTCGTCTTTACCAGCGAACGCCTGACCCGCGCGCCCAGCCTTTCCGCCGATGGGCAAATCGTGGCGGTGGAAAGCAGTGAGCGCAGCGGCACGGTGGATACCAGCATCTACGCTTTCGATACCGAGACGGGTGAGCAAATCGCGGAGTTGTATTATCCCAATGCCAGCGCGCACCAGTACGACCGCTTTTCACCTATCGACGGTGATTCGCGGCTGCTGGCGACCACAACTGCCCCCGGTTACGAGCGCCCGCTCATCTGGAACCCGCAAACAGGCGACATCCGCGAATTAAAGGTGGATGACATCCCCGGCGACATCTTCCCCTGGGATTGGTCACCCGATGCCAGCAAAGTGCTGTTGTGCCAGCTGTATCAGGCGCAGCACAGCCTCTATCTGTATGATCTCGACGACGATCATGTCGGAAAGCTCACGCCCCCGGCGGGTGTGGTCGGCGGCGGCTACTTCACACCCGATGGCGACATCTTCGCTACCTGGCAGGATGCCTCGCATCCATCGGAGTTGGTAGCGCTGGATGGGCGCACAGGCGAAAAGAAACGCACGGTGCTGCAAGCGGGCAGCGCACCGGCTGGCATCAACTGGCGCTCCGTGAGTTTTGCCGGGGCCAACGGCGAGGAAATTCAGGCATGGCTGGCGACGCCGGATGGCGACGGCCCGTTCCCGACCATTCTGCACACCCACGGCGGGCCGACATCAGTCGCTACTGCCTCCTACCATCCCTCCAGTCAGGCGTGGCTCGATCACGGCTTTGCCTTCTTCAGCATCAATTATCACGGCTCCACCACCTTTGGCCGCGATTTTGAGCATTCGATCTGGCACAATCTGGGCGACCTCGAAGTGCAGGATATAGTCGCCGCTTATCACTGGCTGGTTGATGAAGGCATCGCCCAACCGGATGCGGTGCTGCTGACAGGCGGCTCCTATGGCGGTTATCTCACGCTCCAGACCATCGGCAAGGAGCCGGATTACTGGGCAGGCGGCATGGCTCAGGTGGCGATTGGCGACTGGAAGCTGATGTATGAGGATCAGGCGGAGACTCTGCGCGGTTATCAACGGGCACTGTTCGGCGGCACGCCTGCCGAAACCCCGGAAGCCACGCGCAAAAGCTCACCGATCACCTATGCGGAGCAGATCAAAGCGCCGCTGCTGGTCATCCAGGGCAGCAATGATACGCGCTGTCCGGCCCGCCAGATGCGCGCCTATGAAGATCGACTCAAATCCTTCGGCAAAGAGATTAAAGTCCACTGGTTCGATGCCGGACACGGCTCGCGCGCTATGGAGCAGCAGATCGAGCATCAGGAGATGATGCTGCACTTTGCTTATCAGGTTTTAGGATAGAGACCTATGACAGACCCGCGACAAGGTGGCATTGTCATTCTGGATTTCGGCTCGCAGTACACGCAGCTGATTGCGCGGCGGGTGCGCGAACAGCAGGTGTATGCCGAAGTGTTTCCCTGCGATGCCGATCCGGTAACGATCAACCAGCATCGCCCTAATGGTTACATCCTCTCCGGCGGCCCTAACAGCATCTACGAGCCGGGCGCGCCACAGCTGCCGCCCCATCTGCTGGATACGCAAAAGCCGATTCTGGGCATCTGCTATGGGATGCAGGCGTTGACCCACGCGCTCGGCGGTCACGTGGCCGCGTCGCAGGCGCGCGAGTATGGCCCGGCACGCATTGAGCAGTCCGTGCCGAACCCCTTACTGGCCGACCTCGACAGCGTGCTTCAGGTATGGATGTCGCATGGGGACCGTATTGAAACCCCGCCCCCCGGCTTCGAATCGCTGGCACACAGCGCTAACTCACCGTTTGCAGCGCTGGGTGATGTCGAGCGCGGGCTTTACGGTATCCAGTTCCATCCCGAAGTCACGCACACGCCGCAGGGTTCCGAAATTTTGCGCAACTTCGTGTTCAACATTTGCGCCTGTGAACCGACATGGTCTACCGCCTCGTTCATTGACGATGCGGTGGGGCGCATCCAGCAGCAGGTGGGGCCAGAGCGTGTGTTGCTGGGACTCAGCGGCGGCGTTGATTCGGCAGTCGCGGCAGCCCTGCTCAATAAAGCCATCGGCTCACAGCTGACCGCCATTTTCGTCAACACCGGCATGCTGCGCAAAGATGAACCGCAGGATGTCGCCAAGACCTTCCGTGACGGTCAGGGCATGATCCTGGTTTCGGTTGATGCGACCGAACAATTTCTCAGTGAACTGGCAGGCGTGACCGATCCAGAGCGAAAGCGCCGGATTATCGGTAAGCAGTTTATTGATGTCTTTGCCGAGGAAGCCCGCAACCTGGAAGGTGTCAAATTTCTGGCGCAGGGGACCATCTATCCTGATGTCATCGAAAGCGCCGCCAGCAGCAACCAGTCGAAGGTCATCAAGAGCCATCACAATGTCGGCGGCCTGCCGCCTGATCTGCATTTTGAGCTGGTCGAACCCATCCGCGACCTGTTCAAAGATGAGGTGCGCAAGGTTGGCACGGCGCTGGGCCTGCCCGATCATATCGTCTGGCGGCAGCCCTTCCCTGGGCCGGGATTGGCAGTGCGCTGCCTGGGCGAAGTCACCTGGGAGCGGTTGGAGGTCCTGCGCGAAGCGGATGCCATTTTCCGCGAAGAACTGGAAAAGGTGGACATGCTGCGTAACGGCACCGCCCAGTCTTTCGCGGTGCTGCTGCCGGTCAAAAGCGTCGGCGTGATGGGCGATAACCGCACCTACGAGGAAGTCGTGGCGCTGCGGGCGGTCACCACCGATGACTTTATGACCGCCGATTGGGCGCGGCTGGATTATGAGCTGCTGGCGCGCGTAAGCAATCGCATTGTCAACGAGGTACGCGGCATCAACCGCGTGACCTATGACATCACCAGCAAGCCCCCTGGCACGATTGAATGGGAATAGGTAGCATTGTGCTGACTTGAGCGGGACGGGGAAGCGCTGAATGCGCGCCGTCTGGCGCGCCCATCACCACTGCGGGGGAATGCTTGATCAACCGATCATTTTTTAATTTTAACCCCGGCCACCGCCGGAAGGTTTTGTTGTCGATTGATGGCGGTGGGATGCGGGGTCTCATTCCCATTGCCATGCTGGCCGAGTTGGAAGCGCAGCTGGGGCAGCCGGTTCAGGAAATCGTGGACATGGTCGGCGGGACCAGTTCCGGCGCGATCATCGCCGCGGGGATGGGCCTGGGCATGACGGCGCAGGAAATCCTGGACGAGGTATATAAAACACGGCTTCCGGCGGCATTCCCCTCACGCAATTTGTTCTTCTGGCTGCGCTATCTCTTTGGCGGTTTGCGCCACTTCTACTCGCTGGAACCCTTTCTCGAGGCCCTCAAGCCATTGGCAGAAGGCAAGCGCATCCGCGATCTACAGCACCCGATTGTGCTGATGGTTACTAAGGACCTGCGCACCAGCAACAGCTATTTCATTGTCAGTCGTGGCCCTGGCGCGAGCGCCTTCGGACATTGGCCGGTGGCGGGTGCCGTAGGGGCCAGCGGTGCAGCACCGGTTTACTTCCCGCCTGTACTGGGCAATCTGGTGGATGGCGGTGTCGGTGAGTTCGGCAATCCTTGTATGGCTGTCGCCGTCGAAGCGCTGGAATATATCGGCCCGGAGGCGGGATTTATTGCAAATGAGGTCATTCTGCTGTCGTTGGGGACGGGTTATCTGCTGAACACGCTGGCCGATGGCGAAGGCAGCCGCTGGAATATCACCAACTGGGTTCCTTACTACATCAACGAAGCGCTGGATGATGCCGCGCTGCAACAGGCCTTCTCCACCCGTGCGATCTACGGCGAACAGATGGATTTCCGCCGTTACAACCCGTTGCTCACCACAGAGAACATCGTGGACCGGCTGGGGCTTCAAATTCCTAGAGGGGTACAGCCGGAAAAACTCGGTCTGGATTCAACCTCCACCGTCGAAATTGACCTGATGGAAGCCATTGGGCGTGCTTATGCCCACGCTATTGATTGGCGCATCTCTGGCCTGATGCCCTGGGATACGATTGGCGGCCATCCCAAGCCAGCCATCACCCCGGTCAATTGGACTGGCTCCGCTTACGTGTAAGCAATCGCTTGATCAGCTGTGGTCGTAGGTGTATGAGCCACCTGGATCAAGGACGATCGGCTGCGCAGCCGTTTCACTGCTGACCCGGTTGGCCCAACCGGCCACGTCAATTGCAATTGCCGGGAAGGTGTTGTAATGCATCGGCACCACCAGTTTGGGGTGAATGAACTCGATGGCCTTGAGTGAATCCTCTGGCCCCATGGTGAAATTATCCCCCACCGGCAAAAACGCGATGTCGATATCCATATCCCCAATCAGCTTCATATCGGAGAACAGGGCGGTATCCCCGGCGAAGTAAATTCGTTTTTTATCTGGTGCGGTCAGCACAAAACCGTTGGGGTCCCCGCCATAAGTGCCATCTGGGAAGGAAGAACTGTGGAAGGCAATCGTCTGCCGAGCGTGGACAAAACCGTGATCGTATCCGCCGCCTGTGTTTTGCCCATGGGAGTCTACCCCCTGCTTGGACATCCAGTTGGCGATTTCGGCGTTGGAGACTACTTTCGCGCCGGTACGCTTGGCAATGGCGACCGTATCGCCCAGGTGATCACCATGGGCATGAGACAGGAAGATGATTTCTGCTTCCACTTCGTCAGGTGAGGCAGCTCCTAGCGGATTGTTGCTCAGAAACGGATCAAACAGGAATTTGTGTCCATCGAGATCAAAGGCAAAGGCGGAATGGCCCAGCCAGGTAAAAGTAAAACTACTCATGAATGCAGACCTCCGTTTCGAAGAAGCGCTAAATATATTTTGCCAGTGGTAGTGTCATTGTGATCGTGGTTCCCTGGTCCAACCCGAGGCTGTTCGCCCAGACACGACCCCCATGCGCTTCAATGACTGCCCTGGCGATGCTCAGGCCGATTCCTAAACCATTATAGTGGCGGGTCATGTGATCTTCGACCTGATAGAATTCGTCAAAGATGCGATCAAGCTGTTTTTTCTCCAACCCAATTCCATCATCGGCGACGATGATCCATACTTCGTCGCTGTCATGCACCTGGGTGCTTATGGAGATATGGCCGCCGGGTGGTGTAAAGCGTACCGCATTGTTGAGCACATTGGTCAGCGCCATACTCACCCGAATCAGGTCAACATCCACAAGAATATCTTTTGTGGGTATCTCCACTTCCAGCTTGTGACCTTTTGCTTCACCTAAAGTAAGCATATCATTCTGGACATCTTGAAGCAACTTGTTCAGTAAGATGTGCTCACGCTGTAAATCCGCCTCCCCCTGCTTGAGGTAGCGCAGGTTAACCAGGTCTTCAATGATATGGCGCAGGTGCAGTGCGCTGTTCAAAACTTTGGTGAGCTGTTCATTAATCCGGCTGTCTGGCGACTGTTGTAGATAACTCGTATAGCCCAGAATGACGCCCAGGGGTGTGCGCAGTTCATGCGAGGCAATGGCGATGAAATCGTTCTTCAGCTTGTCCAGTTCGCTCAGTTCTTCGTTGGCTTTTTGCAGGTCCTGCACCAACTGTGCCGATTCAATAGCGACCGCTGCCTGGGCCGCCAGCGCCGACATATAGTAATGATCGTCCATGGTCCAGGGTACTTCGTGCTTGTTCAAAACTTCCAGCACCCCAATCGGCTTGTCTTTCACGGTCATCGGGATACCCAGGATGGAGCGCGTTTGAAACTCGCCATCTTCGTCGACTTCCCCAAAGTGACGTGGGTCATGCTGAACATCATCAACCTGGATAATCCGCTGCGTGCGCATCACATCCCCGGCGATGCTATCAAGCGGCACAGGCTTGTTGATCAGATTCAGCGTGGCAGAGCTGGTGGTGGTGGCGGCGAAATACAACTCACGCTTGACTGGATTCCACAGGAGCACCGAGGCAGCTTCTGCTTCGGCAATCTGCGCTGCGGAATCCATCAGATAACCCAGCAGGGTATCCAGCTCGATGGTGGCATTCAGCACCATACTCACTTCTGCCAACCGCGACAGAATCTCTAACTTGTGTTTAAGTGCTTTGACATCCTGGTCTGTCATGTTTCTTTTCCTAGGTGATCCCCCTTAAGTGTAGCATTGCTGCGGGGGCTCTCAAAAAAGTGAATCTCTCTCAGGATAGTCTTTTTATTTAAGTAGTAGATTTAGTAGAGGCTGTCGATATGTCGAAAAGTCAGAAACGCACTTTGTAATGTGGGTTTTATTTCCCAGGTTTATCACTTTTGTCACTATATATCACCGATATAACCCAACGGATTGGATTAAGTGGGATAAAACTTTTCAACACCGCCTGTTGATAAGTTTGCACAGTTTTGAACACTTTCGACTCCTGCCTGTCTATTGTGCATGTGCTAAACCCCTCAAATGGAGTTTTGAACAGATTTGGGTAATGTTTTCGACAATTATCAACAGTTTTGGATAAAGTTTTGAACAGGTTATGAACAGGTTGGTTGGGATAAGCTAGGGATATTTGGGATATGGACAAAAAAAGGCCGAATTTATCCCAGGTAATTTTGGGATAAATCCCGCCTTGTGCGCGCAAAGACTTGGGATAAAACGGTTTGTGACTTAGTTCGGCTTCGACATCGGCATGATGACATGGATGAAATCATCGCGATTTTCGGGCCGGATCACGCCGGGATTGGTGGCCCCGTTGCTTTGCAGCACGACCCGTTCATCTGGGATGACATTGAGCACGTCGATCAGATATTTGATGTTGAATGAAATGTCGAGCGACTCGCCTTCGACGGAGGCATCAACCATGCCGGTGTTATCGCCACGTTCGTTGCTGCGTCCGGCGATGACCACTTCGCCAGGTTCGCCAGGGGCGTTCGGCGGCTTGACCATCAACTGGGCGCTGCCTGCCGAATCACGGGCGAAAATCTCCGCACGTTTGCAGGCACGCAGCAGGTCGCTGGTGTACACGACGGTGTTGGTGCTGTAGCTGCGCGGGATGATAGCGCTGAAATCCGGGAACTTGCCCTCCAGAAGCTGTGAGGAGAGGGTGGTGTTCTTCAGGTGGAACAGGACAATATCGCGGTCGCCGGGCAGGGTGATGCCCACCTCGTCATCTTCTTCGCTGATGATGCGGCTGACTTCCGCCAGGGCGCGTGCAGGGATCACAAGGCTTACTGAGGGGTCAAAATGCTCATTCACCGTAGCGGTACGCACCGCCAGCCGGTAGCCATCCGCCGCCGCCATGGTCACCACATTGTCATGAAATTCTGTGTAAACCCCGGTCAGAATGGGGCGATTATCTTCTTTGGCCGCTGCAAAAACAGTCTGGTTAATCATTTCTTTCAAAATGCGGCCATCTATATAAACATGCGGTCGATCGCCTTCGGGGATCAGCGGGAACTCGCTGGCGTCGATGCCTTTAATATTGGAAACCGTAGCCCCGCAGCGCACATTCATCGTTAGCGTGGTTTGATCGAGGGTCATATCCACGCGGTCGGGCGACAGGTTGTTGACCAGATCGGTCAGTGTGCCTTTGGGGAGCGTAATCTCACCGGGTTGATCGACCTTTGCGCCGATCCAGCAGGTGATGCTCATCCCCAGGCCCATATCCATCGCGGCCAGTTTGAGTCGTGCATCTTCGGTGGCTAACAGAATGTTGGCAAGCACTGGCAGCGTAGGCCGGTTCTCCACCGCCCGGCTGACAATACTCAACCCTTTCGCAAGATTTTCCTGTCGAACACTTACGCGCATATTTATCCCAAACTCCCGCGCCGAAAAATATCCCAAAATATCGCAAAATTATACATCACACCAGGGGATTTTAACAGTCTGTATGCGCCATCTGCGCTATTGGGCTATAATAAATACGACAGGTTAGACAGGGTGTAAAGTTGTATGCGGCTCTTAATTGGTAACCAGCATCAGGATTTTATTCCCATCAAAACCTTCCGCGCGCGTTATGATCTGGCGGACGATTTTAGTCTGGCGCTGTTTGAGCCAAAGGACTACAACGGCCTGGGGCATATCGACGAAGCCGGAAGCGAGTTGAACATGGTGCGCCAGTCTGTGCTGGAAGCGATCCCCAATGATCTTTCGCTCAAGGGGTGGATTGAATTTCTGCCGGAACTCTCGCGCCTGTTCCAGAACAAGCTGGATGAGATTAACCCGCAAATCAACCTGAAATCAATCGAAATCGAATATGCGGTTTCCGGTTTTCACGATGTCTGCCAGTCGCTGATTTATGCCATGATTCGGGCGATGGCGGCCAACGAACCGCTGCCGAGCTTTGAAGATGTCTACCAGCAGTGGCTTGATTCCTCGGTCAAAATCTCCAACACAGTTCACCATTATGCTTATACAGATGAGCTGTGGCCCATCCAGATTGTCAACAACGCTTATGGCCGCTGCGGCATGATTATCTGGACCAATGAAACCACGCATTATGTCTACGATAATACTGTCGCCTGCCCGGCAGAAGGTTTCGTGCAGATCCTGTTAAAGGATGTCTCCGCGCGGATTCTCCAGGCGAAGGCCGAACCCACCTAGGCCCATTCAGCGCCCATTTTTCGCCCATAAAAAGGCCCTTTAAGGGCCAAACTGTGCCTAATGAGCGGCTATAACATAATGCTGGCGGATGGGCATGTCCCTGTTTTATGGGCTTCCTAGGGAACGCGAGACAGGTGAGTATCTTGATCACACTCAAAGTCATTCGCTGCGAGATTTACCAAACGTGACTTGTAGAATCCAAATCACCAGAAAGTATTCTGATAAGTAAATCTTTGTTCTTTACAGTGTTCTTCACAAGCTTTATGTAAAAGTACATATCAAATGGCGCAATCGGCAGCTGTGATGAAAACTCCTCATCAGTCATAGGCGGATCTGAGAATTTAATAAACGCCTTTAGGACCTGGTACTGAGCAATTTTTAGTATTTCCTGTGTAGCAGGATCTTCTGTAGCCTCAATTTCTAGCTGTGCTTTCACCCTATTAATGATCATTTCTTCTGGACTGCTTCTATTCATGATATTGGCGTCCAACCCTGTATTCATTATTC
>JAIOHN010000467.1 GCA_019912985.1 Anaerolineae bacterium
CTCCAATCATCTGTGCTATTTCTACAACACGCTCATCATCGTTTAGTGTTTTCAACCGGGTAACCGTAACCGCTTCGTCATCTTCCTTGTATACCTTAATATGATGTTCGCCTTTGGCAGCTATTTGTGGTAGATGCGTAATACTGAACAATTGCATGGACTTACTCATCTCGCTCATAATAGTTGCCATCTTATGTGCGATCTCCCCCGAAACACCCGAGTCAATTTCATCAAAAATAATAGTCGGTAACTTTTTATACTGTGTCAATACTGCCTTGACCGCCAACATAATTCTGCTTAACTCTCCGCCCGAAGCCACCTTTTTTAACGAACCAAAGGGTAGACCTTTATTTGCCGTGAACAACAAATCCAAGGTGTCGGTGCCTGTTCTTCTAAATCCTTCTGAAGGCATCAACTCAAACTGAAACTGTGCATTGGGCAGTCCTAATTCCTTTAAAAACGACTCTAATTTCTGTTTTAACTGCGGAATGGCTCTTAGGCGCTTATCACGAAGTGTTTCGGCCGTTTGTAAGGCACTCCCTTTGACTTCTGAAAGTTGTTTCTCCAGTTCCAAAATACGATCGTCCATAGTAAGGGTTATATCAATCTTTTCTTCTAATTCGGTCTGAAGCCCCATCAATTCTTCAACCGTAGCCAAACTGTGTTTTTGTTGTAGCTTATACAAGGTCTGCAGCCCATCATTCACCTCTTGAAGCTTCTGCGGGTCTGCTTCAACAGTTGCAACCAATTCCTCGACCGTTTCCTCCAGGTCTTCCAATTCAATAATGACACTGTTCAATCTATTCCATAAGACTTCATATTCCGAAGAAAAACTACGCAGCTTTCCCAAGCTAAGTCTCGCCTCCTTGGCCGTGGCCAGTGTACCTATCTGTTCTTCAGAAAACAAACGATGTATCTTCGCAAGCGACTCCTGTATTTCTTCCGAATTATTTAAAGTCGCATAGGTATCTTCCAACTCCTGTTGATTCAATCGTTCTAAATGAGCTTCTTTTAATTCGTTGTATAAAAAGGTATTATAGTCCAATTCTTTGGTTGCAGTTTCCTTCGAATTCTTCACTTCCAAAAGTGTTGTCGACAACTTCTTAAAAGATTCCAATTGCAACTCATACTCCCGTAGCAACCCCAAATTGTCTGCCAACACATCGATGACCTCCATTTGAAATGCTTCGGAAGATAAAGTAAGGGTTTCATGCTGACTATGGATATCCACCAGATGAGGTCCCAAGGCCTGTAGTTGATGCAGTGCAACCGGCGTATCGTTTATAAACGCTCTGGATTTTCCATTCGGTAAGATCTCACGACGTATAATCGTATGCGATTCGTAATCCAGTTCGTTTTCCTCAAAAATGGGTTGTAAATGATAGTGATCAATGGCAAATTCGGCTTCGATAACACACTTTTTAGAAGCATCTTTAACACTGCTTACATCTGCCCGTTTGCCCAATACCAAAGACAAGGCTCCAAGTAGAATCGACTTTCCGGCACCGGTCTCACCCGTAATTATGGTCAGTCCCGAATTAAAATCAACACGGATGTCATCTATGAGCGCATAATTCTTTATGGCAAGGGTTGTAATCACAAATGGAATTTAAAGGTATAAAAGCAGCGCGCTTATATAGC
>JAIOHN010000468.1 GCA_019912985.1 Anaerolineae bacterium
GGTCCGATACCCAACTGCTTCAGCCGGTGGACGACACGGTGAACTACGCGGTGGTGGTGCAGGATGCCGACCCCTGGACGCTGGAACTCGCCGTCGAGAAATACTGGAAAGAACCGGGTGGTTATGTCGGCGTGGATTCGCTGACGCTTAAGACCTACGACCCGGAAACTGGACGCGAACAGGCCGAACAGGAACGCGAGGCGCTGCTGGAAGCCTACGATGACCGGCGGCTGGAAGGCATGATGCATAAGGCGGAGTTGACCGCGATGCAGAATGGCTGGCTGGACGGTAATCGCGCTGACCCGCGCCTGTTTCGGCAGGGGCCACCGGATCGCTTCGAGACGCTGGCGCAGCAGTTGGAAGGTGAGGTCAATCCTTACTGGAATACCGGTGGTGAGGCTGTGCCGCTGCCAGAGCCACAGGATGATGTCTACCGCGTCGAATTCGATGATGCGGGGGGCATGGATTCTGTGCCCCGTGAAGCGGCTGAAAATCCTTACTGGTGCATGGAGACCCTGCCGGTCAATGACCCGGACGGCGAACCCCTGGGACATGCCCTGCACATGGTCGTCTATCCCAACGTCGAACATGACCCGGAGCGCGTCGGTACGCCCCCGATGGCGAAAGATGAGCCGTTCCGTATGTTGGAGATGGCGCACTTCGAGTCCACCGAGGCGGCGGACAAGTTCGGCAAAGAGTTCAACGGCTACCTGATGCCTGGCTTGCTGGAAGGGCCGGAACTGGCGGAAGAAGTGGCGCGGCTGGAAGGCTTGTCTACAGAGTGGAAGACGCTGGAAGGCGATGACCTGACCGCCTACGAGAACCTCACCCTGACGCTGACCCGCAACCTGGCGGACTGGCATCCCTACAACCCCAACGCCGAACGCGATGCGCGTATCGAAGCTGAAGGGCTATACACCGACCAAATTCAGAAGATCATTGACCAGGAGAAGACATACTTAGAGGCCGCTCCTGATCTGGACTTCTAGCGGACCCGAAGCCAAGTACCCGGCTAATGCCGGGTTTTTCATTAAATGCTAGAATTAATGCCCAGCCAAGATATTCTTCTCTCGTGCATCATGAGCGCAGTTGACAATGCCGCGACACAAAACTTGATGGAGTAAATTGAGACATTCATATGAACAAAGAATTGAAGCAAGCGGTAGAACTACCGTATACGATTGGGTTTTGCATCCTGAATGACACAGTTTTGATGCTTCACAGGAAATTTCCACCAAATCAACATTTATGGAATGGGATCGGTGGCAAGATAGCACCTGGGGAAACTCCCGATGACGCAATAGCCCGTGAAATCATGGAGGAAGCACACCTGGACGTGAACCTGGCCCAATCAGTGAATTATGTTGGTATTGTTACCTGGACCGTGGTTCGTGATGAAACCAACCATCACAAGGGCATGTACGCCTACACTATAAGATTCAAGGATGGTATTGAATGGAAAAACAAGGTGACCGACGAAGGTCTGCTGGAATGGAAGGCACTGGATTGGGTCATTGACAAGGAGAACCGCCAGGTGGTCGATAATATACCCCACTTCTTGCCGCCCATGTTGGAAGCATCAGAGCCGGTCAGATACCATTGTCAATATACGGATGGCAATCTTGACCAAGTCTTCATATATCCTCTCTGACAACGCTCATTGAAACAGCGAATAGAGATGACCCCTTATAAACCGTGGCTTTCCAGATAGTCCTTCAATTTTAGGGCGGCCAGCTTGCGCATATTGACTGCCTCCGTTTCCTCTGGGGTCATTTCCGCGAATGTCTTTCCATTCTTATTTGGTTGGAAAATCGGGTCCCACCCAAATCCATTTCTGCCTCTTGCCTCAGGAACGATTTCGCCTTCAACCTGACCCGCGAACAGAAGAAACTTACTACCGTCGAAATAACCCAGACAAGTCTCCGCTGTGGCACTTTTGTCCTCAAAAGCGGAGAGCATCTTGCAAATACCGTCATTATCAACAGTGTTCAGGAACCACTTAATCAATGCCCCTGGAAGGCCATTCCAGGCATGGAAACCCAAACTGGTATCTTCAACCAGAACTGGTTGTCCGACAACACGATAAGCGGCCCTGGCTTTTTCCTCGATAATTTCACGTACATCTACGGCCTGAACTTCGGGCAATTCAAGCTCGATCTGGATTACGGGGCGATTGAGAACAGAGGCAACCTGAACTACCTTATGAGAATTTCCTGTAGCAAATAATATGTCCATCATTCGTCTCTTCAATTAGGAGGCTAAACAGTGTAAAAACTGGACTAAATGATAACAGCGCGATTGAGCAGAAACTATTCATCGAGGGCTTTTTCAATACCCAAATTGCCATTTAGCGAAACTTTAAGTTTTTTGCTCACCCGTATCACCACACGTCGGACATAGCGCGGAGCATCCCCACCCTTGAGCATACCGGCGTTTTCGCCTCGGTCAATGGTCTGCGTCTCCAGCACGAGGAAGTTCTCCAATTCGATCTTGCCACCGGCGACCAGTTCCTCCGTCGACACGTCGATGAGCGTTTCCAGCACCAACTGGACTTCGCGGTTCTTCAGCCGCGTGCGCCGCCCAATCTCGCGTATCATCTTGTTCTTGTTCAAGGTCACGGTTCTATCTCCATCTGTTGTTTGCGTTGCTCATAGGTGCGGCGCATCACATCTAGCCCTGTGAACTGTGTCCCGCCTGCCTTTTCCTGCGCTTTGTCCATCGCCAATTGATAGGCTTCCCGTAGCTTGTCGTGGTTGACCTCGTTCGATGGGGCAGGTGGCAGTTCCAGCGCAATACCCCGTTCCAGCAGCAGCGGCTCAACGCCTTCGCCGGATTTCAGCCGCCGTTTCCAGTCCTCGCGCTCGTAGAAGCGCGTCAACCGGGCGTTCAGCACCACCTGCGTGGCGAATCCCACTTCGACGTATCGCGCAAAGATGGTGCAGTTGCCGATCTGCGGGGTGATGACTTCATCGACGGTCAGCAGCGGACGCGACCGGCTGTATTTATCATCCGCTGAACCTTCCTGCGTCGCCGTCCCGGAGGCGCTGCTGTAGAAATCGGCGGTGTCGGCATCACAGCCACCATAAACCACCTGCGTTGCCAGACCGGTGAACAGCGCCTGTGTGCCTTCGTTGCCGTAGATCATGTGGAACTGCCCCTTGGTCTGTGCGCCGATCATGATGCTGATGCGGCGTTTGCGCACGAGATTCACATCGGCGACGAGGCTATCCAGCTTGCCGAGTGTGGGGAACTCATCCAGGATCACACCGACGGGCATGGGCAGCGGGCCTCTGTTGCGCTCGCCGATGGTGTCGAGGTCGAGCATCAGCTTACGCAGGGTCGCACCGAGATAGGAGGCATAGACTGCTCGCATCCTGCCGGGACAGGTCAACACGACGACAGTTGGTTGTTCGACGATTAACTTAGCGTCGAAGTCGGACGCAGCGGTATTGTCGCGCACGTCGGTGGACGCCCAACCGGTGAGTGCCGTCGCCAGCGTCGCCACGATATTGGATGCCACCTTGCCATCCGAGCCGACCGATGCGATGAAGCTGTTGGCGAGCAGGGAAGCATCATCTTTTTTCGATGAGAGCGACTGCGCCAGCGCCTTAAGGTCGTTCATGGCATTGTAGATGTCGCCGAGATTGTCGAAGCGGATCAGGCAGGCGGCCAGCAGCGCCGCCGCGCTGTCCGTCCAGAACCGGTTATCCCCCTGCGCCGATGGCACGAGTACATCCGCGATGGCACGGGCATCGGACACATTGTCGATGCCTTCCGCCAGATTGTAGCGTGGCCCGATAGTTGAAGTCGGATCATGCACCACAACTAGATGGCGCGTGACAGCGGCGTATTTCAGCACATGGGCGGTGATTTCGCCTTGAGGATCAGCGACGATCAAGCTGTGTCCGGCCAGCATCCGATCGGCGATGGCAGGCAGGATGATACCCTGTGTCTTGCCCGAACCGGGGCCGCCGAGCGTCAGGATGCCGCGTGCAATGTCCTCACCACCCAGACAGAAGCGTCCGGTGCCCAGGTCGAGCCGCCGCCTATCCTCACCCCAGAACGCGCCGAGCAGGATCAACCCTTCGGAGTCTTCACGCCGAAAGCGTTTGTACTCGCGCTGGGTGCAGAAGTGCGATGACCCCAATGCGCCGCGCTTGACCTGTGGACTGCGAAGCCGGTCTACCCGTTCCCGCAGCCAGCCGCCGTTTTTGATGCCGTTGTGCAGTCCAAGTGTGACGATGAAGCTCACAAACACCAGCATCACCCCGAACATGAACAGGCGTATATGCTGGATGTTGTCCGGGCCGCCGACAATGATACGGATGACCGCATTGGTTGCCTGTCTGCCGCGCACCGGCTGGATTGCCACATCGCCAACTAAGGATAGGTAAAGCGTCGCTACGCCTAACAGCAAAATCCCGTGTGTGAACAACTTCACGCCGCGTTTCCAGCCAGGGATGCTCTGTGTCTCACTGCTCCGCTGGATGCCTGCGCCGAACATCGCACTGACCACCAGCGGCAGGAGTAAAGTCAAGCACAGCAGAGGTAAAGTGAGGCTGCCGAGAAGGGTGCGTCCATCGGTGAACAGCCAGTAGATCATCGGCTATTCCTCTGTTTCGCGTTGTTCGCTGGCTGGC
>JAIOHN010000469.1 GCA_019912985.1 Anaerolineae bacterium
AGGGGGATTGCTGATGAGTTAAGATTGGTCTGGATCTAAGTTATTGTGGTGTTGACTGGTCCATTTTTGTTGACCTAAGGTGTAGAAATGTAAAAAGCTCTCGTTTTGAGAGCTTTTGAATCAGTTGAAGATCATCAAGGGCTACGACAGTTTCTTACGGAGAGCATTCAAACCTTCATCAATTGTCAAAATATGCCGATACTCTAAATCATCGCGGGCTTTTTGGTCGCGTAGCGATAATTCTGTGCCCATCATCGTGATCATTGAAGGCGTGATTGGCGGCATACTTTTCAGATTTAGAAAACGCCAAATTCGAGCCAGTATTGCGGCTGATACCGCTGCCATCCAGCGTGGTACGCTGCGCGACCCTAATTTGACGCCTTCTGCTTCCATCCAGGCTGTCAGGAATTGTCGAATACTTCGTGATTCACCGTCTGTGATGAAATAAATTTCACCGCCTTTGCCCCGGTACAAACTAGAGATCACTGCGGCACATAAGTTTTCGACGTGCACGGTAGATAAATGATGGTTTCCACCGCCAATCCACATCCAGCGACCATCTGCTACCGCCCGGCGCATGGTCTCGGTCATGGAGTGACCTTTGCCCCAGATGAATGGCGGACGTAGCGCAAGTGTTGTCATTTCCGGGCTATTGGCTGCCACCACCCTTTGCTCGGCGGTTAACTTAGATTTTGAGTATCCATCGGGAGGTGTTCGATGTGGCTGGTAGCTTTCATCGACCATATATACAGGACGACCATCCGCGATGACGGAAGCGGCGCTGATGTAAATCAGCCTGCGGACACCGCCACCGCGCGCTGCTTCTAATAGATTTTCCGTTCCCTCTACATTAACCGTATAAAAATGCGCATCATCTCCCCACATCTCAAAGGCAGCCCCGGCATGAACGACGATCTCGCATCCCTGGAGTGCTACACGAAGGCTAGTAACATCGGTCAAATCACCCGCGACACCTCGTGCGCCTCGCGCTTCAACTTCTTTAAGTGCCTGACTGGAACGTGCCAGTGCCACAACCTCATGTCCTGCCTCAATCAGTTTAGGGATTAAATACCCGCCGACAAAGCCTGAACCACCGGTCACAAAGATTCTCATGTTTAGCCTCCAATTTTGTGATATAGTGACATTGAATGACGCTATGTCATTCTTGTCAACGGGCGATTAAGGGAGGCCGTCACTCACTGACGGATGTCACTCATGGAAGAGCAGAATGAAACTCGTTATGAACGTAGAAAACAACGGACGCGCAATGCCCTTAAAAAGGCAGCTGCGGAACTTTTGATAAGAAAAGGGTACGAAAGTCTTACTATTCAAGACATCACAGACCAGCTTGATCTTGCGCGAGCGACCTTTTATGTCCACTTTAATGATAAAGATGACATTGTATGGTCATTGTTGCAGGATCACTTTTCTCAATTAAATGAAACCTTGCAAGCAGAATTACCCTTACAAACGTTAAATCGACATCAGCAGAAATTGCGGTTGATTTTTGACTATGCTGCGAAAGAACGCGAATTACTGGCTGTCATGTTGAGTGATCGTGGGCATATCACGCTCACACGTCGTTTTACACGTTATATCGCGACTATTATCAAAGCAGATATCGAAAAAGGACTAACACCGCATCAAGAGGAAGTTCCAATTGATTTCAAGGCAAATTATCTCGCTGGCGCGTTGTTACAAGTTCTCACCTGGTGGTTAGAAAACGACAACTACTTCTCACCCCGAAATCTGGCAGATCTGTTTTACAAACAGGAATACCCAACGGATGATTCTTCGCTGATCTGAAGCAGATAGCCAGAGTGTTGCTGCATGGCATGGCGGAGTAAGGTCAGCCCCTCAGGCGTGGATGTGTCAGGTTCACCCAGTGCAAAAAGCGGAAGCTGCTGGTTCATAAATACAGCTCCAGTTCTTCGTGACAGGTCATTCAGGTGCTGGAGTGGCTTTTTCTACTGCGGGGCGCACCGGACTATCTGCGCAGCGACAACGGCCCGGAGTTCGTGGCCTTTGCCCTTCAGCGATGGCTGCGGGATCGCCACTGCAACACGATGTATATCAAGCCTGGCAGTCCCTGGGAGAACCCCCTCATCGAGAGTTTCAACGGCACCTTTCGTGGCGAATGTCTCAATCGCTGGGTCTTTGCCAACGGACAAGAAGCGCAGGTGGTGACTGAACAGTGGTGGCAGGAGTACAATCTTCATCGTCCGCACAGCAGCCTGGGCTACCTGGCTCCGGCAGTCTTTGCAGAACGGGCTCGACTCTCACTCAATCTGGACTAAACATTGGGGGCAGCTCAATCCGGCACGTTGTGGATGCCGGCTCACCACCTGTTTTCCTGACACTCTCAGCGTATCAAAGGTGGGGTAAGCAACCGTCCGATTTTTCAGTTTTGGCTTGGGAGTTTTTCGGATTTGAGGAGCAATATTTCACGTTGTTTGCAATATCAGTCCAGAATGACTTGACCTCGTAAAAGAAGTAATTGGAGATATTGAGGATGGTGTTAGTTTGAGTGGGTATCAGAAGGCGAATAGCCAAACTGTCGCTTGAATTCACGGCTGAATTGAGCAGAGCTGTTATATCCCACTCTGTATCCTGCTTCACTCACATTTTCTCCGTTCAAAATTAGATCACGTGCCCGATTAAGCTTGATCGACTTGGCATATTGCAGAGGAGATACATGCAGCACCTGCTTAAATTTTGTATGGAAGCCGGAAATACTCATATTGACGATGTCTGCTAATTCCTCTACAGATACCGATTTATCCAGGTTTTGATAGATGTACTCTATCGCATGGGATATTTGCCGGATTTGCCCCCGTTGGCGAAGATGATATTTAAGCACCTCACCCTGTTCATTATGCAGGATACGAAAATAGATTTCGTCCATAATCGCATCACTCAACATAGCCGCTTCAATCGGGCTATCCAGAAGCTTCAGCAGCCGGATGACAGCACGTGCCGATGTGCCGATTGTCCACCTGCTGGCAAGCCGCCCGGTGGCACTGGTGCTGGCGACAGCGCTGATCGTCGGGCTGTACGTTGCTACCCTGTTCAGCAGTTTCTCGCTGTATGCCGAGCGGGTGCTGTTTCCCGATGCATCCGCAGAGACGGTTGCTCAGAACGTCAATCTGCTGATTATGGTGGTTGGGCTGGCAGCGGCTTTCAGCCAGATTGTCCTGATCGCGCCGTTGGTGCGCTGGCTGGGTGAGCAGCGGTTGGTGGTGATTGGCGGCCTGCTGCTGGGCAGCGCTCTCGGCATCAGTTCCGGCTTGCTGCCGGTGGGGGCACATAGATCGTCTTTCGTCGCTTGGCTGAGCGTGGTTTCAGTAATGGTGTTTGTTGTGCTTCATGCACATCACTCCTTTCCGGGCAGTCGCCCAATGAAAAAGCCGCCAACTGCTGTGAATCGCAATTGACGGCCAAGATGCGTTAAGATACGCCTTAGCCTGCCATGCTGGTTGTCAAGTACTCAAAATGTGAAGACAAGTGTCTGAGAAGGTTCGGCTCAAATTCGAATCACGAGTGCCATGGTCGTCAATCAATACTGAAAGGGAGTGTCGGTTGGCAGGATGTAACTGAGCTGGCAGGCATTTCATCCAGTGTTTCCAAGCGCTCAACGATTACACTGCCGTCGGCGCTTGCCAGCATCCGCAATGTGCTTTGTCAACCCTTACTGCTTCTGGCCGCAAGTGTCCTGCCCTTTCCGCCGCGCTCGTGGTTAATCTGTGATTCCAGTCTCTGCGGGTTGCATACGGCCAATTAAGTCGGTAATTTTGACAGTTGCTATCCCTGACATGACATCCGACATGGCATAAGGAATAATTAGTTCATTGTTATGAATAAGTGAACCACAAGAGTAAACTACATTTGGTACGTATCCTTCACGTTCTTCCTCATGAGGCACGAGTAACGGTTCTTTCAAAGAAGCGATGACCTTTGCAGGATTTTCAAGTTCGAGTAAGATCGCTCCAATACAATACTGACGCATAGGTCCTACCCCATGAGTGAGCACAATCCAGCCTTCACTGGTTTCAAGGGGCGACCCACAGTTGCCAAGTTGAATAAGTTCCCAGGGACGTGTTGGCTCCTGAATGATTTCCGATTCTTGCCAGAAATGGATATTGCCCGAGAACATAATGCGGTTATTTTCGCCATCTTGGCGCGACAGCATCACATAGCGATCTTGAATTTTACGGGGGAAAAGTGCCATCCCTTTGTTCTGTGCCGCTTTCCCATTCAGTGTTGATATTTTGAAGTTGATGAAGTCTTTTGTTTCAATCAATTGAGGAAGAATACTCACACCATTATAAGCTGTATAAGTCGCATAGTAAGTCACCTGACCATCGTCGTTGAAAAACTGCACAAATCGAGCATCTTCAATACCGCGGCTTTCAATTTTCGATGTAGGAAAAATCACTCTTTCAGAAATTAAATGAGTGGGCTCAAAATAGACTTCGTAGTTGGAGTTTGCTAGCCAGTAGATAATTTCGAATGTTCGGTTTTGGCGCTCTACTGGAAAAACGGGGTTTGCCTGAAGTATTTCAATATTCCTTTTTAGGCCATGATAAGAGAATGTGTCTAACAGCTGGTTGAGCAGATGACGCATGACATCATTATCTGCCTCCATTTCAATAAGTTTCAACCGAAAGAGATTTAGGTCATAAACCGGGTCTAAGTGAACTTCTGGCGTCACAACATATTCGCTAATCGGATCGAAGAGGGCCGTGTTACTCGAGTCCAGTACACCACTGCGAAACACAATCGACGACAGATGGCCTTCACCTGTTGCTCTCAAGCTCATAATAAAGCGTAAGTTGCCATTTTCTATATTGCTTTGGTTAGGATGAGGAACGATTGAAGGATTGAAAAGAGCAGCAGATTCAATGGAATATTCCATCGTGAAATAAGCCCCAATCAGGGCTTCTTTAGTTTCACTGACGACAATCTCTTGAGGAATGTAGCCTTTGATTTTATTCAGATGCTGTTTAAAAACCATGCGGATGTTTTTATGTCGGTTAGAAAAATCAGCCATCACCTGGGCGAGCAATGTTTCGGCGGTTGCATCGTCTAAATCGAGTACCCGCTGAATGATTCTGGTGACACGTTGTGGGTCTTCAGGTCGATTAAGCCGCGTAATGACCCGAGATGAATCGCCAAAAATTTTTTCTGAATTGCGTGTGATAATGGACTGGGACGATGTAACTTTTGTCATCAATTTGCCTTCTGCATCATCAAGCTATAAACCTCGCAATATTGTTCAACCATTCGATCTACCGTAAAGCGGGTTTCGATTGTACGACGGCAGTCTGCACGGTTAAGGGCTTTAATACGGTCTATGTAATGGAGTGTCTCTTTGCAATCAGACACTAAGAAACCATTCTTTCCATGTTCAATCAACTCCGGCATACTGCCCCGGTTGAAAGCGATAACTGGTGTTCCACACGCCATCGCCTCAATTACGGATAAGCCAAAAGGTTCGTCGAAATGGATAGGATGGAGCAGTGCCAAGGCTTTGCCTAGCAACATATTGCGTTGAACAGGTCCTACGCTACCAACATAAAGAATCTGGCTGTTGTCCAGATAAGGTTGAACATACTGTTGGTAATAATCCGCATCTTGGATAATGCCCGCCAATATCAGCCTTTTATCACAAGCCCTCGCAATTTCAATTGCCTCTTTAGCCCCTTTATCAGAATGAATACGTCCGAAAAAGAGCAGATAATCATCTGGGTCGGACTGAAAATCAAACTGCAGTAGATCGATGCCATGGTAAATGGTTTTAATGTAGTCAAGCCCTGGTGCTCGATCAGCATCGCTGATGGAAACGTAAAACACACGTCCATTGTATTTCTTGTAGACTGGCAAAATTCCAGGCGATGAGAAGCCGTGAATGGTTGTAATGACAGGTGTATTGGTCAGTCCACTATAGGTCAACGGCAGAAAGTCAAAGTGATTGTGGATAATGTCGAAGTCATCCGCATGATCGAAGAGTTCTGAAATGTGAAGTGCTTCCCAGACCTTTGCGATGAGCGAACGATCTTCTTCATAGCCTTGGGGACAGACCGCACGAAGTTTGCCACTTGTTTCCGAATCACCGGTTGCAAACAAAGTAACGTCGTAACCACGCTTGACTAAACCTTCAGTTAAGAGGGAAACCACACTTTCCCAAGGGCCATAGTGACGTGGTGGCGTGCGCCAGGCAATTGGGGAGAGCATTGCAATACGCATGATTAGCCTTTACGTTAGCGAGATGATTGGAGGGTATTTTCGGCCAGACGGAGTTCCAACCAGGATTGTAAAAACGCCAAGGTCGACTCAGCGCCCTGGTTCTCGTTTGCTCGGTCCGGATGGAGTCCATCG
>JAIOHN010000470.1 GCA_019912985.1 Anaerolineae bacterium
TGCGGGCGGGCCGAGGCGCGGTCGTCGATCTTGATGGAAGCAAGCTTATTGATCTGCCTCATCTGCCCGTAGATCAGCGGGTGGCGCGTGCTGACGAGGTCGCCGGCGAAGTGGTCGAGCGCGGCGTCCACGTCGGCCTTCTCCACGATGCGATGCAGGAGCTGCTTGAAGCTCGCTCGAGCTTCGGCGCGGTCGTAGTCGGTCCGCGCGAAGCCGACCGGGAGCGAGCGCCGCAGCTCCGGATCCTCGAGCGCCACCTTGGCGACCGCCTCGAGCATCAGATCGGTCCACGTGTTGGGGAGGATCCCGAGCGTGATGTGGATGCTGTCGCCCTCGGCGCCCGAGGCGTCGTGCATCACGCCGCGCGGCACGTAGACCATGTCGCCGGGCTGCAGGTCGAACTCCATCGTCACCTCGCCGGGCGTGAACTTGCCGGGCTGGAACTCCTGGCCGCGCAGCGGTCGCTCGACGGGGGTGTCGTAGATCTTCCAGTGCTTGGTGCCCTCGATCTGCAGGACGAAGACGTCGTGCGAGTCGTAGTGGGTCTTGAGGCCCTGGGCGCTGACGGGGGTGACGTAGATGTTGCACTGGAAGCGATGCGAGAACTCGACCTCCATCGCCCGGCAGAGGTCGGCGAGGCTCGGCAGCGACATCTCGAGGTTGTTCAGGACGATCGTCCCTCCCTCGGCGTACTCCTGGAAGAGCCGCGCCGCGTCGATCAGGCCCGAGGAGTAGCAGTAGTCCTCGGTCTTGAGCTCCTTGGCGGCGTTCACCATCGTCACCGACGGATGCATGAGGTGCAGCGTCGTCAGGACCCGATCGATCTCGTCCGCGGAGAGCAGCTCCTTGTAGTAGCTCCGATCCGCGCGCGGCACGTGGAGGACTCGGCTCTCGAAGTGCTCCGAGAAGAAGGTCTCCGTCGCCACCGGGTGGATGATCTTGCCCAGGTCGTAGCCCATGCCGCAGCCCCTCCTGGGGAGCGTCGCGCGCTCCCAGCGCCGCTCTACCCCCCGCGAGAGCCTTGTCAATGGGGCCGGAAACGGGCACTGTGACCAAACGCGTGGAAACGCCCCCGGTCCGTGAATCGTGCCGCGAGCTGTGCGTCAGAGCACAGCCGTCATCCGTCCGATGAACGGTCCAGAGCCCCGTGTTGGACCACATGGGGCCTGGGGGAGCGCTTGAGGAGAGTTCGAGGAGGAGAGGATCGAATGTCGGATAACCCCAAGAAAACATTGGAAGAAGGCGATATCGTGACCGACCGCGTCATCGGCCGCCGGTCGACGCTGGCCGCGATCGGCGCCACCGTGCTCGGCGCGGCGGCGCTCACGACGATCGGTGCCGCAGCGACCCAGGCCACGGGCAGCAAGGCGCACGCCCAGACGGATAGCGACTCTGGGCCCGGCGCCGACGCGGGTGGTCGCGGTCGGACGGGCTGCAGCGACAGCGACAGCGGCGCGGGCGCCGACCGAGGCGGTCACGGTCGTCGCTGCGGCGGCGGTGGAGGCGGTGGTGGCTGCACCGACAGCGACACCGGCCGAGGGGCCGACGGCGCGGGCCGCGGCCGTCGCTGCAACCGCAACTGCAGCGACAGCGACG
>JAIOHN010000471.1 GCA_019912985.1 Anaerolineae bacterium
GGAAAAAGATTAGAATCTGGCAAAGTTTAACACTCCCTACCGGGAGTGCCTCTTGCCAGCTTCCGAAATTTTCGCTATTCTATGAATAGAAGTTCGGAGGCTGGCTTTAAGCCGCCCCGGCGGTTTACTGAAAGCCTTCTGAGTGCCGGCCAAAGCAAAATCAGAAGGCTTCTTCTTTTATGTCACAAAGTTGGCAGATGACGCCTACGCGCCCCGTGCATCCTTATGGCGGTCGAATGCAGCTCTACCCTTAATCCATAGAACTCCTAAAAATAAAAAAGGCGTCACCCTTTGATACTGGAGTGACGCCCTTGATATGTGATATAATCAAGGTGATCGTACCTCTCTCTTAGGTGCGGTCAAACGTCGAACTCCTGCGTTGAGTTCGGCAGTCCCTAAATCGAAACCCCTTGGCCGGGGCATCGGCAGAAAAACGAACTTCGGTTCGTTTTTCTGTTTAGGGACGGATAAATTGTTAATGAAGGTAGTATAGCCCCCGATCCCGAGTCGCGCAACTGATTCCTGATCCGAATCGCGGCAATTTCCGATTCAATTTCCGGCAATTCCTGAATCACAGGGACGAACAGAAGCCGGTTTGAAGATTATTTTGAAGCCGGTCATTTCCATTTTAATCGGCGGAAATGCTGGATTCGATTTAAGACCCCAGTTTGGCAAACGACGCAAAAAAGTTGTCCATGATACTGGTATTGGTGCTTTTGTTGAGCACGATGGTATCCTCGTCTTCGTCGTCGAGCACCGGCAGCGCCAGTTTCTTCATGCCGCCTAAAGCCGGTCTGGCGGACGGCGCACCGTCGCCCAGCGCGAGCAGGCTGCCCTGTTCCAGCATGATACGTTTCAGGTCGGCGATCTGGCGTTCGAGCTTTTCGGTGTCGGCGGCAGGGGCCGGCAGCGCGGCCTGAGTCTTTGTCCAGGGAAATAATTCGTAGAGAACCGCGGTATCACCCTCCCCCAGCGACCACATCAAGCGCAGCCCGTTGCGCACCATGCGCGCGAACTGCTGGGTTGCTTTGCAGAACTGGATGAATTCCATGAGGCGTTTATCTTCTTGCAGATCGTGGTAGAGCCAGAACTTAAACTCTTTGCGGGGGCGGTAACGACGGGCCATAAATCACCTGTAACATTAATGTGCTGCGCATTAATGCGCTGACTCGTTGTTTCCATAATAGCGCGTCTAATCGTCTTCGTCTAGTGGTATAATGGAAAGAAAGGTAGAATTCAAGAATGATTTAATCTGGAAAGGGCGAATCCTTATGAAG
The DNA here is from genome assembly GCA_019912985.1 of Anaerolineae bacterium. GTDB lineage: Bacteria > Chloroflexota > Anaerolineae > Aggregatilineales > Phototrophicaceae > JAIOHN01. The sequence goes on from JAIOHN010000471.1 coordinate 1,278, forward strand.
AAAGCCGGTGCGATTGCGACGCGATTGGGCGTCCACTCCGATACGATACGGGATTGGGCAGACCTGTTTGAGGAGTTTTTCAGCGAAGGCGCGCGGCGCGGCGCTGGCATCCGGCGGGTTTTCAGCCTGGAGGACGAGGTTATCCTCAATACCGTCTGCGAACTGCGGAAACAAAACGTCGAATTTGAGGAAATTCGCGCCCGATTGACGAATGGAGAACGAATTGAAGCTTTGCCCGTCATCAATGAGCCGGTTCCGCCAGATTCAGCCATCGAACTTTTTGGCAAAATCAAAATCCTGGAAGCGACTATCGAACAGAAAAATGAATTGATTGCCGAATTACGGGCCGAAATTGAAGCCGAGCGCAGACGCACCGAGCAGGCCATCGAGCGTGCCCACAGTATGCCCCCGCAAGAGGTGATCGCCCTGCATCGGAAGATTGCGGTGTTAGAGTACCAGCTTGAGCAGATCCAGTCCCAGCGTGACGACAAGCAGGAAATGAGTGACCAGTAATTTGACGGAACGAGCCAATATTGTCGTCGTGGGCGGGGGGATCGTCGGGCTGGCGACCGCCCGTGAATTATTGACGCAGCATCCCGATCTGCGAGTTGTGATTGTGGAAAAAGAGGCCGAGCTTTCGACGCACCAGACCGGCCATAACAGCGGCGTGATCCACAGCGGGATTTACTACAAGCCGGGATCGCTCAAGGCGAAGGTCTGCGTGGCCGGACACCGCGCCATGCTGGAATACTGCGACGCGCACCACATTCCATACCGGTTGTGCGGCAAAGTCATCATTGCGGTGGACGAGAGCGAAATAGCCGCACTCAACGAGCTTTACCAGCGCGGGCTGGCTAACGGTGTCCAGGGTTTGGAGTTGGTTGATCCACCCCGGCTGCGCGAAATCGAGCCGCATGTGGTGGGAGTCAAGGCGATTTATTCGCCGAATACGGGGATTGTGGATTACCGCCGGGTTGCCCGCGCCTATGCTGACGACGTGCGCGAACTGGGCGGCCAGATCATCACCGGCTTGCGGGTTTCGCGCGTCGAGGAACGCGGCCCGGAAACGATTGTGCGCACGACGCAGGGCGACATCCGAACGCGTTTTGTCATCACCTGTGCCGGGCTGTATTCGGATCGCATCAGCGGCGACCGCGCGAATGTGCGCATTGTGCCGTTTCGCGGCAGTTATTACCGTTTGAGTCCTGAAAGCAGCGACCGTGCCCGCGCCCTGATTTATCCAGTTCCCGACCCACGTTTTCCGTTTTTAGGCGTGCATTTCACACGGACGATGGACGATGAGGTGCTGGTTGGGCCGAACGCGGTGCTGGCATTCGCGCGTGAGGGTTATACCCGCTGGCATGTGAATTTTAGCGAAATGGCCGAAACCCTTATGTATCCCGGTTTCTGGAAGCTCGCCAAAAATTACTGGAAAATGGGCGCGCTGGAAATGTACCAGGATTTTGTGAAGGCGGCTTACGTCAAAACCGCCCGGCGCTATATCCCCGAATTGAGCAGCAAGGACTTCCTGCCGGGGCGGAGCGGCGTGCGCGCCCAGGCATTAGACCGGAACGGCGTCATGGTCGATGACTTCCGCATCAAAGGCGGTGGGAACGTGATCCATGTCCAGAATGCGCCTTCACCGGCGGCGACCTCATCGCTCATTATCGCTCAGACCATCGCCGCCCAGGCACAGTCCCAATTTGGCCTTTAACCCGACGGTTGAGCGGTTGCCTCTTCCGTCGGTTCCTCGGTCGGTTCCGGGGTTGGAACCAGCGTCGGGGTAGGGGGCGGCGTCACGGTGGCGATGCGCACCAACCGCAGCACAAAATCGTCCCCGCGCCAGGGCGAAACCAGTTCACGGTAATCGCCCCCCGGGATGTCGTCCCCGATCAGCACTGTGCCGTCTTCAGGCCGATACCATTCGACCGAAAACACACCTTCGACTTCTCGCAGGTCAACCTGAACGCCGGGCGTCACCTTCGGATCAACCTGGGCGAAACGTTCAATTTTTCTCGCATTGGGGTGATAGATGATGAGTTCTTCATATTCGCGACGCATGAGTTCCGGGCGGCGGGTGTCGTTACGCTTATCTACATCGCTGACGAGGCTGTCATCCGGCTGGAACAACGACAGGTCGATATCACGGTCGGTGAAGTAGGACAGGATGTAAGGCGCGGAATCCAGACCAAATAACCGGCCAAAGATGCGCCCGCCGAAGCGGAAGGGGTTGTCTCTGGTCTGGCTATATGGCTCGATGAATGGATAGCGCCCGCCGTAGCTGGCCGACCCGCCGGATAATATCCATGACCAGAACAGCCAGCGCTGTGAATAATTGGGGTAGCGTGGGAAGCGGGCGTGGGAATCCTGCTCGTAATAATCTTCGCCCAGGAAGATGTGCATCGGGTACTGCTCATAGCGTTTGATGAGTTCCGCGCCGTGAGCATGACCATCTTCCAAGTGGATGTAGCTCACCCAACTGTCTTCTTCAGAATTAAGGTAGCAGAATTCCATGCCGCGCGATGGGCTGACCGAAAGCAAATGTTTCCAGGGATCATATTGGGCGACATACTGCCCGACCTCGCGCGCAAAAGCCCGGTTTTTAGGAAACTCCGCGTTGCAGCCCAGGTCATTGACGGCGAGCCAGAACACCTGCGGGAAGGCTGCCCAGCGGGCGATCATGTAGCGCACGGTTTTTTCCCGATCTGATTCGGGAATCTCGGCCCAGGCTTCGCCCGCTTCGTCGGTCTGCCAGTTAATTTGCCCGAACAGGATCATCTGGATGTAAATATCAGGATACTGGTTGAGCATCCACTCGATGCGTTCGTCAGTGATGCGGAATTTTTCCAGGTTAAAGCGGGTGAAATCGTCACCCTCCCAGGGGTGATTGCTGGATCGCGCGTCTTTATCCCAGGCAAAACCGCCCAGCACCCCGGCGCGCAGGCTGGTGATGCCCAGCGTATTCAGTTCTTCGACATATGCCTGCCAGCGACGCTCATCGTTGTTGAAGAGGCGATAGGCCGTATCGTTGATATTGAGGAACCACTGCTCATTGTCGGTGATCCATTGGCGTGGGTTGTCGGGATCGGATTTGAGCATCCCGCGCAGGTCAGACTCGACGACGGTGAATGTCCCGGTCTGGTTGTCAAGCAAACTATCGGGCGACCGCGACTGCCATGTCCAATCGCCGGTTTCGTTCACATAAACCCGCGCACGCCATGTCCGGTCACCGTCGTAAAACATATCCACCGTTTTGACATTTTCTCCGCCGGAAGGTGGGAAGAAGGTGACGCTGGCCCTGAGGTCAAATGGATTGCCGGTGGACTCCGAACCGGCGAGCGCGATTTCATGCACGCCAAACAGCCGGGCCGGATTTTGATCCCGCGTAAAGTTGGGTTCGCCGGTCGTGGTCTGGAATGCGCTGAGAAGGATCAGCAGCAGCAGGGGAGGGGCAGATACCCGGATCATTGCTCTGATAAACCGTTTTAATCCCGATGAATACATGTTGTTCGGTTCTCCTTTGCGTAGGCCCCAGACCTGATTTGCTCGTAACAAGCTGGTGGATGAGGCTGATTAACGTGCCTGTGACGGCGCCAAATTTCCCTTAATACAATATATTTGTTAGTTTTAGATTAGATTACAGCGCGTCAGGCCGCACCCGTATCGGGTTTTGCATCCCGGTGCGGTACGATATTGCTGCTGAACACCCGTTATCTTCGACCGGCAGCAAAATGATGTGCGCATTGTAACCAGTTCGCACCATATTGATAAAGTGCGGCGTGTGCTGGCCGCGACCCCTGCCGCGTGAACCGGAAGCTTGCTGTGAGGTTCACGAAAGGCGGTATACATTAAATAGAGAGTAGGATTAAGTTATGTTTCTCCAGCAGAAATGTTATAACGCTGCCTATCTCAGCCATACTTTGCGTTTCTATTTTGATACAGTTTATAAAGTGAGGGGAAAATGCGTCTGAAAATACTACAGGGTTTTATTCTGGTTACCACCGTCGTGTTTGCCAGCATCATCATCCTTAGCCCTGTGCCGAAAGCGGATGCCGCCAGCCTGCTGCAAGATGCCCCCAGTCTTGACGGCTACAAAATTTATTTTACGGAGGCGAACGGCGAAGCCAGCCGTTTCGACCGCTCTGCATCCGGGTTATCCCGTCTCGCCGGCCTGTTGAGCGAATTGGGCGCGCAGATGGAAACTGTCGAATGGCGCACCCAATTCCCCACCGACGCCGATCTCATTATCGTCGCCGGGCCAATGGTCGATCTGGATGCCAGCCAGACTGCCCGCCTGTGGGAATACATTACGGGCGGCGGTAAAGTGCTGCTGCTGGTTGATCCGCTGCGAATTGAGCGCGGGCGCGGCGTTGGCGTTCAACTCGAATCGGGTTTAATGCAGCTTCTGTGGACAGATTTAGGGATGCGCGTGCGCAATGACATCGTTTTGACCGAAGGTTTCATGCCGATCCAACCGTTGGTTGCAACCCCTATGCCAGAGCAAACTCCCGAAGCGACCGCTGAAGCTGTTGTGCCGCCCGTCGTCGAGCCGCCACCCATTCTCAATTTTACAACGACGGACGTGACCGCGGATCAGCCCATCCTCGCCGGTATCACCGAACCACTGGCCTTCTTCAACGCGCGTTCCATCGAAATTGATCTTTCTGTGCGCGAATTTCCGGTGCAACCCCTGGTCTTTTCCAGCGGGGAATTCTACGGCGAGAATAACCTAGCAGCTTTTAATGAAGGCGGCGTGGCGCTGTATAATATCGGCGAAGACATCTCGCCCGGTTTCCTGCCGCTGGCGACCGCTTTTGAAAACAGCACCAGCGGTACGCGTATCGTCCTGATCAGCGACCGCGATTTCGCAACCAACGGGAGCGGCCTCCAGAGTTCACCGCCCAACACTGGCGCGTTCCTGTATCCGGGCAACGTGCGCTTTTTGCTGAACAGTGTCGCCTGGCTGCTGGGGGCGGAAAAAGTCGATCTGACCTTCCCGACGCCTGGGCCAACCGCTACCCCCACACTGATCCCCACGCCTGCCGTGATTGATCCGCTGGCCGTCCAGACCGACCTGGCTGTGACCGTATCGGTGTCCAATATTCGCCCGGTCGAAGGCGAGATCATCATTTACGACATCACCGTCGTCAACAACGGCCCGGAGACGGCTGAGTTAATCGAAGTCACGGATGATCTGCCAGCGGGCATCCAGTATATTATGGCCTCCGGCGGCGCTTTCGACGGCGAAGTTAACAAGTGGATCATCGATTCGCTTGAACCCAATCAGGGCACAAGCCTGCGTCTGGTGGTTGGCGTCCTGCGCGGCACCGTCGGGACGACCATCACCAATCAGGTGACGGTAAGCAGCGAACTGCTCACCGACATTGATCCCAACAATAATGCGGCGACCGCGGAAATCAATATTGAACGGATCATTCTGGCCGATCAAGAACCGCAGCCGACGCAGGAAGGTGGTTAAGTCGATGGCTGGCAAGCGTCTGCTTTTCCTGTTGTGTCTGTTTGGACTGCTGGTTGGCAGGATTCCGGTTCTGGGGCAGGAAGCGGATCAGCCGTTGGTGGTATTTGTCCTGAATCCGGATATTGACAGCGGTTCGCCTTTTGACGCCGGGCCAAATGGTCTGAGTTCGCTCAATAATATTTTTCAGAGCCTGGGTGCACGCACCCAGGTTGTGAATCTGATTGAGGCCGTGCCGCTCAACGCCAAAGTGATTGTCCTGGTCGGCCCGCGCAAGCGGCTGTCCATCATTGCCTTAGCTCGACTGTGGATTGGCCTGGGGCGCGGGCAGCATTTGCTGCTGGCGCTGGATCCGTCAGGCTATGGCCCGACCGAAACCGAGAACTTCAGGAGCGGCCTGGTCGGATTCGTCGATAATGCCTACGGGATCATGATCCAAGACGCTCTAATGGCCGAAACGTGGTTTACCAAACAGACCGTCCTGGGGCTTTCCGGCACCTTCTTCCGCACCCATGCTGACGTTGTTCAACATCCGGTGGTCGCGCCGCTGCGCCAGTATGATGTGCCGGTGTATGCGTGGGCTGCCAGACCAATACGCGTTGAACCGCTGGGACTGTACAGCAAGGCCGTGCCGCTACTGCAAACCACGACCGCTTATGGGGAAACCAATGCAGAAGTCCTGCTGTTTAACGGCGATGAGCCGCCGCTGGAGCGCAATATCGAGACCGATATCACCGGCCTCGTCAACATCGCCGGTCTGGGCGAAAACACCCGCACCGGATCACGCGTGGCCGTCCTGGGCGATTCTGAAATGCTGCGCAATGGCTATGGTCTGGCGACTGAATCCGGCTCCTTAAGCCCGCGCTATGTCGGCAACTATCTGTTTGCCGAACGGCTGTCTGCCTGGTTATTAGAACTGGACGCAGCGCAGTGGCCGGGGCTGCCGCAGGGCTTTGCCTGGATTGCTTTCGATGGCGACGCGGCGGATTGGGATCCGGCGATACCGATTGTCAACGACGGCCTGGATTCGGCCAGCCTGGATTTCAACCTGCGCACGGCCCGCGCCGTGCAGGATGATTCTTATCTGTATGTTCTGGCCCAGACGGTTGGCGCGCCTAATCCCGCTGCCCAGGTCGATATGACCTTCGCCGACGATGAGACAGGCGCTCCGGTGATGATTTCCGCTGCTCCCGGTCAGGTCACCCTGACGGTGGGGGAGGGCGATCCGGTCGATATTTCTGATGGCAGTGTTATTGTTGGCGATAGCATTGAAATTCGCCTGCCCGTGCGGGTACTGGGCGGCGCTGACCAGATTGACCGTTTTTGCCTGTCGGCGGGCGCGGATGCCGGTGAACCGGATTGCCTCGAAGCCGTCGTGCCCATTTCGGTCGAAAATGCCAAAGACCCATCCGGCCTGCATTTCCCCGAAGGCCCGCTCGTAATCGTGACCAGCGTGCGAAATGTTGTTTTGCGCAGCCTGCCCGACAGCGGCTCTCTCGAAGTGACAGCCCTGGAAGGCGGGAGTGTTATGCGCGCGGTCGGTCGTACCGAGGCGTCAGACTGGATTCAGGTGGAAAGCGGCGATTACGCTGGCTGGATTTTTTCTTCGCTGATCGCCGCGAATTTCGACGTCAATGCGCTGCCGGTCACGGATGGCGCGCCAGCCGCTTCCTAGACACTGTTCAAGAATCAAACAGGGACAAGTTGGGCTTGTCCCTGTTTCCCCTGCCTATGGCTATGATTCCCTTAAGGGTTATTTCCCGGCAGCAGCATATCGCGTCCCCGCTTCAGCAAGCCGTTCAAAAATCCCAGGCCATAAGCAAAGTGCAGAATGGCAAATACGCCGGGCAGCAGCTTCAGATGTTTCGCATCGTTTTTTCGGGCGATTTGCAGCGACGCGCCCAGGTTGCCGACCGCATACAGCGCCAGCGCCAGCAGCCATAATACGCGGCTGAAGCGGCTGAACGGGGCTAAAAGCGCGCCGCCGAGGATGGTCGCGGCGAAAGCCGGTGGCACAAACTGCCGGGGACTCATCTGGAGCGGGTGCTTTTGCAGCACACGGATTTTCCAGAATCCGTATTGATAATACTGTCGCCACAGCGAACGCGGCGTGCTGCGGTTGTAGTAGCGCGAGTTGATGCGCGGGCTGAGTAAAATTTTGCCACCATTGGCCCGCAGCCGGTAATTGAATTCGTCGTCCTGGTTGCGCACCAGTTCTTCATCGAAGCCGCCGTTGCGCTCGAAGACCGCGCGCGGCCATGCGCCCATATAAACGGTATCGACCCATTCTTCCTGATCGGAGTAGTGGAAGCGCGCCCCGCCGACGCCAAACGGGGAGCTGGTCGCCAGCGCCACCGCTTCACCGAATTCGCCGCGCCCGATGGCGGTCATGCGCCCGCCCACGTTATCCGCGCCGCTTTTCTGGAGCAGTTCGACGCAGCGGCTTACATAATCTGGCTCGATGATGGTATGACCATCGACACGCACGATAATGTCGCCCGCCGCCTTCGCCAGAGCGATGTTGAAACCGGTTGGCACAATTTTGCCAGGGTTGTCCAGGATTTTGACAGCCACATCCGGGTGTTGCACGGCGGTCTGGGCGATGACGCTGCGGGTATCGTCGCTGGACATGCCGTCGGCGACCAGGACTTCCATGCACATGTGGGGATAATCCTGTTCCAGCACCGCGCCCAGGCTTCGGCTGATAAAATCGGCTTCATTCCGAATTGGCATGATGACGGAGACATAAGGTGTGTGTTCGGCCACGCTGTTTCCTTCTTTAAACTGTCGGACGATCCGTTTGATACGTCACAACTTTGCCATTGCTTTTGATGGGTTTCCAACCGCACGTTTCGTACAGCGCGCGCGCCCCGCTGTTGTTTTCATATACAGACAATTGCAGAGCTTCATAACCCCGCGCCCAGGCTTCGTCTTCATAAGCCTTGATCAACTGCTGGCCGATCCCCTGGCGGCGAAAATCGGGTGACACGCCGAGACCCACCATCCGAAAAAGACGTCTGGGTGGCTCGTCTGATGATAAAGCAGGTGAGGGGGCTTTATTCGACCTTCCCAGCAGATGGCGCAGGCGTTCCGGTAGCTGGGCCAGGAAGCCGGAACGGGCGAACAACCAGGGATGGGTGATAGTCGCCAGGGCAATTGTCCCGATGAGTGCCCGGTTCATGCGGGTATTGTAGCCCTGCGGTGCGCCGAAAGCATAACCGGCCAACCGGCCATCGGCTTCGCAAATCAGATTGAGCGCCTCCGGGTCGGTGATGAACCATTTGAGAAAATTGGTCACGTAGCGTTTGCCTAATTCTACGCCCATCGATCCGGCAAAAGCGGCCTGATGCAGCGGTACGTAGGCGGGCAGGTCGCTGAGGCGGGCAGGGCGAACCTGATATGGACTAGCTGCCATTGGCTGCTCCTTTTTGCCCGACTGCCAGCCGGTAAACGGCGATGACGCGCTCGGCATATTTTTGAAAACCCAAGTCGAGCACTTCGTCGCGCAGCGCTCTGGCCGATTTATGTTCCAGAACACGCATCAGGGCGGCAGCCAGGTCTTGCGGCTGGTCGCTGTCCACGACGGCGCACGAGTCCAGATGCCCTATGCGCTGGCGTACATCGCCGACCGCCGTCGCTACGACCGGCAGATTGCAGGCGAGCGCCTCTTTGACGACATTTGGCGATCCTTCGTTGGTCGAGGTCAACAGCAGGACATCGCAGGCGCTCATATAAATTGGGACTTCGGCAGGCGGTCGTTTACCGGCTACCACCAGTTCGACCGGGTGTGTCTGGCTGGCGATGCGGCACACCTCGACGGCCAGATTGTGGCGTTTGCGCGGGTTGGCCGGGTCGATGCTGGCGAATAATGCCAGTTTGCGATCCTGGGGCAGGCCGAGCCGTTCGCGTGCCTCACGTTTGTCGATGGGCTGGAATAAATCCAGATCAAGGGCGCTGGAGACGATGTGATAACCCTTGCGCGGCAGCTTTTTACCCAGGTTTTCCGAGACCACGATGACCTGTGTCGCCAGCAGCGACAGGATGCGGCTGATCATCATCAGGACGTAATGCTTGTAGCGCTGTTTGCCTTTGAAAGCAGGCGAACCTTCGACGTCACTTCCGCCGTAGCTGATGACGACCGGCAGTTTGAACTGTGCCCGCGCCACCATGCCGCACTGTCCGAAATAGGCGTGGATCAGATCATAATCGTTCTGTCGCAAACGGCGATGCAGCTCGCTCACAGCCTGCCGGTATTTGCCCGGACTCCAGCCGCCGTCATAGGGCAGCACGTCCATGTCAACGCCCGCCGCGCGCAGGGCGCGCACTCCGCGCTCGACAAAAGGGGCTTTGGAAGGATTTTCCGGCGTCGGCCACTGGGAAGTGACAAATAGTACCTTTAATGGTTTTTCCGCCGTGATCTCGACATTTTTCTTGGAACTTATAACATTCACCATAAATTTAGCTCTAGTGGCTGAATACTTCCTGATATAAATCGCCATACTGCTGGGCCATTTTCTGCACATCGTAGTTCTGGATGCGGTCGTATCCGGCACGTCCCATTGACTGCCGCAGGTTCGGATCATTGACCAGCCGCATCACATAATCGGTCAGGCAGTTCACGTCGCCAATTGGCGCTACAAATCCGGTTGCGCCTTCCACGACGAGCGCTTTGCAATCGCCGATGTCCGTCACGACGCAGGGCAGGGCAGTCGCCATCGCTTCCATGACCGCATTGGGCGTTCCTTCGTTGCGACTGGTCATCAGCAGGATGTCCAACGCCCGCAGCACCTCCGGCACATCTGAACGTGATCCCAGAAAATGCATGTATGGCTCAAGGTTTAATTCTCGTACCTGCTGCTCGACGGCTTCACGTAATGGCCCATCCCCGGCATGTAAAAAGCGCACATTGGGATTTTGATCAATTATTTTCCGTGCCACCTGCACGAAAACTTCCGGCGCTTTCCGCCGCGCCAATGCGCCGATTGTGCCGACAACAACCTTATCGTGCCAGTCTTCCGGCAGTAAAGCCGGTAATTCGACAGCTTTTCGCGGCGCAAACCGGTTTAGTTCAATGCCGTTCGGAATGAAACGGGATTTCCCCGCCGGTACATGGTCATGATCGACCAGATATTGCTGTGATGAAACTGCGTTGGAAACAAACATGGTGATATGCCGGTTCAGCCACAGCCGCGTCAACCGTGAATACCAGCCGGGATCGCGCACCGGATGGGTACGCAAACCCACGATGGTCGGACGGCGCTGAAAAAAGGTCGCCAAACGCCCGTATATTCCCGGTATGCCGTCCATCCACTGATGCACAATATCGGGCTGCTGTTCACGGATCGCCCGTATCACGCCGGTCAACCGTGAAACGTCGAATGACCCTGTACGTTGGAGTTCGATTACCCGATAGCCTAATTCCTGGTACGGTTTGAGCCAGTAGCCGCCAGATGCCAGTGAAACGACGGTCGCATTCGGCTTGAGATGCTTCAGGACGTAGTAAAGCTGCTGTTCCGCGCCCCCTTGCCCCAACTGGCTGACAATATACAGAATCTTCGGACGATCCGGGGTCATCGTGAATACCCCTGCTGCAATTGGGTCTGCGGTTTAGCGATTTTCCGCGTGCTATACCATGAGAAAACCTGAACCACTGCCCATACCAGAATGGCAATCGCCGAAACACCCGCTACACGGAAAAAACCTTCTCGCAATGGTGATACAACCGCCGTCAGCGTCACCTGATGTTTGCCTTTGGGTGCTGCGAAAACAATCATATTAAAGGCATCGGGATAAAACGACGTTAGGATGCCATCTATTTCCAGCCGAAGCAAAGGATAATAGGCATATGCCAGACGAATATAACCGTCGCCGCAGGCATTATAATTCAAGGCGACGGTATTGTGACGTTCAACTGCGCCTTCAAAGGTAAATGGCTGTTCCGTCAGGCAAGCGCCTGAGTGTTCGGGCATAGAATTGATAGGCTCTTTCACCAGAATCGCACCCGCCTGTGGCTGTCCCACGTCCAACTGCATCTGCTGGGCTACAGCATTCACATAATCAGTGCTGATCTGGCGTTTTTCGTACATTTCGCGTGCGCTTTGCCCCATTATGCCGTTCGGGTCTTCAACTTCGGCAACCTGGACAGCAGGGGCAAAGAGGACTGGGGTTGCGCCCGACACCCCAAAAATATCATTGTCATCCATTACCACATAACGCACGTTCATCAGACGCAGCAGGTTAAGCAGTTCTGGCGATGGTTGTTGGCTGCCATCGTAAACCTCTGTCGCCAACTGGTTGCTGATAGCAGCCATGATGTTGAAAGGGTGGGTCGCTTCTTCAATCGAGCCGCCAAATGGGATGGAGGCATTTGTCATCATCGTGTCTTCCGCGCGCCAAAATACACCCCGATCCGGTTGGAACACCATAATGCGGCCAACCGTACCCTTCGTTTCAAGTTCATTCTGCAACCGAGCGACATCATCATGCACGGATGCCATATCCCGATAGCCGCCGACCAGCAGCAGGGCAGGACCTAATTCCAACAGGATGAACAAAATGGCCGCCTGATAGAGCCGGGGTATTCTGGATGGCGAAGCGACCAGATGTTGGACGATCCAGGCAATGCCATAACCGGCGACAATACACACGAAGAACAACCATATACTGGTGTAGCGTTTGATTGGGTCAAGCAGGATAAAGCCGATAGCGGCGATGAAGAAGGGATACCCGCTAATCAGTTTCTCTTTGCTGATCTTCCGGCGAACGATCAGATGGTAAACTGCTACCAATCCGCCTATTAAAGCCGGAACGAGGATGCTCAAACCGACGTAACCCTGTCCCCACGAATCAAGCAGGTTGGTGATGAGGCCGATATTCAGCATCGCGGTGATGATGCCATCCAGCGAAAGCGTACCCAAGACCTGCGGTATAGAGGGCAAATATACGCGCTCCAGCATGGATGGTACGGCCAACCAGCCGGCCAGCAAAAACGCAATTATTCCTGTGCCGACCCCTAAAAGGATTGTCCGGCGAACATTTTGCCAATCCCGATAGACAGTGCTGACGCTGATAATCCAGGCCAGCACAACCATATAGGTGACTGACAAATAAGTTCCATACTGGATGTGCGTTATGATGCTCATGGCGCACAGAACTCCGCCCAGAATCGCGGCTATAACGAGTTTCACCCGCTTTTGCAGCCAGTATTCGAGGAGTAGGAAAAACAGGGGAATCCAGAAATAGATAAGCGCCAGTGGCAGTATGCCGAAACGCCGCACGACGCCAAAGTGCTGCCAGGAAATTACATATGCCGTCGCAACCAGGATTGCGATTCCTGTGTTCAAGGATCGCTTGCGGGCATAGAGGTACATGAACAAGCCAGAGGCTACGTGCACCAGCCATAACAGCAACTTGGTGCTGGCAAACAGGTCAAGGCCAGTCAGCTTGCTTACGCCAATGATGGACAGATAAGTGTTGAAACCAAAGAATAGTTCCTGTGGATGGCCGAAATAAAAGCGATTTGACCAGATGGGCAGCTCGCCTTTTTGCAGGACATCCATGAGCAACCAGGTGCGGGCCATGTGCAGCGAGCCATCTCCCCGCACGAAATCACCGGGAAAAAAATAATTCAGCAGCAGTAGACCAAATGCCAAACCTAATAGGCCGATTACAACCCGTTCGCGCAAGGGCTGCTTTTCGCCAGACTGCCGCCATATCAACCAGAAAAGTAAACAAACGGCGACGCCAATCCCTGCCAGCGTAAAGACCGAGAGCAGGGGATTGTCTTTCAAAAAATTGAGTTGTTCGCTCAGCGTTTCCCGTAAAATATCCATCTGGGTTTAAGCGACTCTTAAATTGCTTAACGAATTTTTCATCCGGCAAAGGCGGGACTGGTCTTGCCCTCAAATGTTTATGTGAGGCTACTGTAGGTTATCCTCTGGAATTTCTGGCGATAAAATGCTTTTGTGGGATAAACTGCTGCTGAATTTGTGAGGCTGTCTCTCTCAGGCGTATGTTTTCCATCGCCGTACACGCTCCCAACGTAAGCCACAGCAACTTATCATATTGATCGTGTTTGGTGATGCCGCCTATGAGAATGAGCACGAGTACCGCAAACCATGTATAGGATAAAAATGCCTCATCCTGATTTTTCAGTTGCCATGCTGCTCGCAGCGCATAATAGATGGCACAAACCAGCATCCCCATAAAAAAGATAAAACCGATGACGCCTGTTTCGGCGATCACCGAGAAATAGATGCTGTGTGCACCTACAACGACCACCGTCGAAGACAACGGATCGCTGTATTTCAGTACGTTGTTGGCAAACTGGTTAATGCCGACTCCGGTGATTGGCTTATCCTCTACCATACGCATGGCCGTATTCCACAGCTCATAGCGGATACCGACTGTATCTGAACCTTCCTCAAGGGTCGGGAAAATGCTGTTCCACATGCTGTCCCAATAGGTTGATGGAACCACCACGTAGATTGTGAAAGCAATTACCGCAGGCACGATCACACGCTGCGGGCGAATCTTTGAGGTCGGCGACAATAAAATCACCACGAAGCCAATTGCCAGGATCAAAATGCCCGTTCGTGAGCCGGTCAGGGCAATGCCTTCAAGCAGCACAATCTGGGCAATCCAGGTTAAGGCGATGAGGAAGCGCTGGCTTCCACGTTTCAGTATGCTGCGCAGGAAGAACAGGATAACGATTGCAGCTGCAAACTGCCGAGCGGCGCTGCTGATACCCCCCAGGCCACTTTTGCCTTCGGTGGAAAAGGTTGCCCCTAAAGAGGAATTTTGAATAGCGACCCAGGCGGAGATTAAGCAGGCTGCGACATAAAGCCACATCACACTACGGTTCACCGGCAGATGTACCAGCAGTTCGCCGCCCATCCACAGCAAAATCAGGAGTTGAAAATAGGTTAACAAAGCCACGCCGCGCCCACTGCGTAAGGCCGCCTCAGGATTGCTAACCAGTATCCAAAGGACAAACAGGAGGGCAAAGGCGTAGGTCAGGTGAAAGCGCTTCGGAAAAAATGATAATCCCAACCGCCGCCGTTCAAACAGGAAGGCTGCCAACGTGGCCGCGCCAATGACCGGGGACAGAGAGGAAACAAAGGGCAATTTGGGCAGGGAATCGGTGATGGGTAGTAAAGCAATGACGAGACCAAGCCCCCAGTAGGGATGGCGGAAAATAATGTAAACCAGAAGAATTGCCAAGCCGACCAGAATCAGGGGATTGGCGCTGTCCCCCACGCCTGCGCCATAACGCCAACCGACGAGGGCGGTTAGCCCGAAGGTAAGGACGATAATCAGCAGCGGAACCAACCACTGCTGCGGGGATGAGGCTCGAATTGCTCGCATCAGGTTAACTCAGGAGCTAATTGAACAGGGTTATTCTGAATGACATCGCGCAAATGCTGGGCTACAACGGGGGCATGGAATTGATTGGCTGCGCGAACCGCGTTTTGTACAAGTTGTTTGCGTAAGGCACTATCGGTTCCCAACCGGGTTATGGCTTGTTTAAGCGCATCAGGACTAGGATCGGTAACAATTAACGCACAGTTATGTTCACGCAGGAAATCACCGATGAAACAACCTTCTGGCACATGCGCCAGGATGGGACGGCCAGCAATCAGGTATTCAATTGTTCGGGTCGGAAAAATGGTCTCGATTTCCTCTGCCGATTCACGTT
The DNA here is from genome assembly GCA_019912985.1 of Anaerolineae bacterium. Lineage (GTDB taxonomy): Bacteria > Chloroflexota > Anaerolineae > Aggregatilineales > Phototrophicaceae > JAIOHN01. Next base: position 16,451 of record JAIOHN010000471.1, read on the forward strand.
CCGAAAAACCGTGTGGCAGAAACAGAATATCAGCTTTTTGCAGTTCGGCAATCAAATTATCCCGCGATACGGTTGTGAGATGAAACTGGTCGCCTTCCACGCCCAACCGTTTGAGATACTGGTCATTGGTGCGCGTATAAATCCAGAGTTCAACATCGGGCAGCGCCTTCACTGCCGCCGCGATATGTTCTACTGCGCCTTCGTTGGAGGCATTTACACCCCCTGACAGTACCAGTCGCAGTGGTTTCCCCACACTGTCAGGGGAGGGGAGTGTCCCAACATCCGGCGGTGTTTCGTTGAAACTGTGGGTCAGCGGTGTACAGACCAAATCTGGATAATAACTGTGGTAAAGCTTTTGCATGGCTTTGCTCATGACAAAGACATGCCGGGCATGTCCGAAAACGCGGGGCTGCAACCATTTTGCCAGGACATTGGCGCGCCGATGCTCCAGATAGGTGTTGTGGAAATAGACGTAAAGTGGCTTGCCGGTGATCAAGCTGATGAGATAAGACGCGAACAAGTAGATTTCGTCGGGATAAACGCCCAGGATGACATCCGGCTGCTGCCAGAGGCAAGCCCACCACAGCCGCAGCAGCAGCCAGGGGAACTGCACCCAGCGCAGCAGCCGCGCGCCGCGCCAGCCGTCCGGCGGCGTGATGGTGGCATAAATGATTTTCGGCCAATCGGCCTGCCATTTCACCGGGGGGGAACTGGCAAACCATGACCCCACCACCAGCATCTCGTCGCGCGCAAATTGACGGGCGAGATTGCCGATAATCACACTCGATCCGCTGACACCGGGCGGAACGCTGCGCGAGACTAATAGAATCTTAGGCGTTTTTGACCGCATCAACCATGCGCTCCTGCCACGCTTGATATATCTCTTCAAAAATCATGGGTAAGGTTTTGGTGATACCCCACTCAGGATAGTCAGATTTTATTTGAGAAAGATCAGAAATGTAGCAGATGTGGTCGCCCTCTCGATTTTTATCGGTGTAGGTATATTGCATTTTGCGCCCGCTTAACGCTTCGACATGAGCGAAGGCTTCCAGAATCGAGCATGAATTTTCGCGACCACCGCCCAGGTTATACACCGCGCCGGAGCGTGGGGACTGGTAGAAGTATTCGATGAAGCGAGCGACATCGTAAGCATGGATATTGTCGCGAACCTGTTTGCCTTTGTAGCCATACACATGATATACGCCGCCGCTTGCGTTGACCTTGATGAGATAACTGAGGAAGCCGTGCAATTCCACGCCGGAATGATTCGGGCCGGTCAAGCAGCCACCGCGCAGACAGCAGGTTTTCATGCCGAAATAGCGACCATATTCCTGCACCATGACATCGGCGGCGACTTTGGATGCGCCGAAGATCGAGTGTTTGGACTGATCAATCGACATGTCCTCGCGGACGCCATTGTAGTCGGATGGATCGGCATATTCCCAGCGCGTTTCCAATTCCTTGAGCGATAGACGGTTGGGCGCGTCGCCATAAACCTTGTTGGTGGACATGTGGACGAAAACGGCTTCCGGGGCGTGCAACCGCACCGCTTCGAGCAGATTGAGCGTGCCACCCGCGTTCACGTCAAAGTCGTCAAAGGGACGGCTGGCCGCCAGATCGTGGCTGGGCTGGGCGGCGGTATGCACGACCAGATCAGGCTGAAGCTGCTGGATGCATACGGCTACACCCGCGCGGTTGCGGATGTCTAACTCGTGGTGGTGAAAATTGCGGCAGGTGCTTTCCAACCGCTTTTGATTCCAGCGGGTATCGCCCATCTGGCCGAAGAAATCGGCGCGCATGTTGTTGTCGATGCCATGCACTTCCCAGCCAATCGCGTCAAAATGCATCACGACTTCCGAGCCGATCAAACCGCTGGAGCCAGTTACCAGTAATTTTTTCACAGTGGAGTCTCCTGAACGTCTAAGGTTTTAATCACCCGCGCCGGGTTGCCGGCAATGATGCTGTTGGGCGGGAATGTACCCGATACGACAGCGCCTGCGCCGACCACACAACCGGTTTCCAATATCGTGCCTTTTAAGATAAATGCCCCCGAACCGATAAACACGTCATCTTTTATGACTACCGGTTTGCTGGCCACGCCTTTGTTGCGATCCATGCGCCGGGCTTCTGCGGAGAGTGGATGGAAATCGCTGTCGCTGATTCTGGAATTTGCTCCGATCAGGACATGATTACCGATTTCCACCGATTTTGCCGAGCAGATGACCGTCCCTGACAGCGCGCAGTGATCGCCAATTGTAATCCTCGCGCCGGTTTCCAACAGACGTAATCCGCAGGGGGTGTTGAGCAGCAAGGGATTGCTGGTCGGTCGTGAATAGAGGGCTACCTGCCTGCCCAGACGAATCGTGCCGCCCGGTTTCATGCGGATGACCGGCGAACCGACCAGCACCAGGCCATTGCCATGCTGCACGCCCGCCGCCCGCAGCAGCACCGGCCCGATTAAATGATCCCCGATTAGTGCCGCTAGTGTTGCGGGCATTCTCAATAACTTCAGCAAAAAATCCATGATTGTTCTCAGGTCTTTAGTCGTTCGCTTTTCGTCAACGGACTGAATGCAGCCTGCCATTCTGGCGGGCTGGCTGCGGTACGGGCGTAATCTCTTCGATGATGTGCCCGGCGATGACTTCGCCCGCCCGCCCGTGATTGGCGAAAACCGTTTCGGTTAGTGCGGTCTGGGCGTCGGCCAGCGACTGCCAGACCTGACGATTCTCGTATCCTTTTGACAGCCATTCAATAAGCTGCGCCGGATTTTCAATCCGCTGGGCCAGACCGCGCTGCCAATTGTCGGCCAGATGCGGCCAGCCGTTGGCGTAGAATTGCAGGATTGGCTTGCGGTAGAGTAACGCGTCCAGCATGACCGTCGAGCATAAAGTCCCGCATATATCGGCTGCGCCGAGCGTGGCCGCGAGATCGCATTCTTTTTTGAAGACGTGCAAACGCGAATACTGCGTATAAAGGCTGCCATCTTCATTGGGATGCAGACGCACGACAACGTTGATCCGGTCGGACAACGTTTCGGCAGCAGTATTCAACCAGGCCGCGCAGCCTTCTGCCGCTTCACGCGAGGTGAATTGCAGGTCGTTGCCGTTGGAGAAGAAGACCAGCGTGGGCTTATCCTGTAGACTTAGCGCCGCCTGAAAACGCGCGCGCACATCTGACGGCAGTGGGGCAGGGAAGGAGTCATGGCGCGGGCTGCCGAGAATCATGAGATGTTTTTCCGGCACGCCATATTTCATCATCTGGTCACGAGCCATAGCACCCCACACACCCATATGGTTGGACGTGACCGGCGCATTATAGGCGCTGACCGCGCCATGCAGCAGCACCAATGTGTCGATGCCGAGGTTGTTGGCCGCGGTGCAGGCGGCTGAACCCGGCAGCAGTTGATCGACCGGCAGCACCATCAGGCGCGGTTTGAGGGCGGTCAGCAAGCGGATGACTTCGGCGATGGTGTTATCAGTATGGCTGCACAAATCAACGAATGCCGAGAAGGACTCTGCCCCTAAATCTTCGGCCAGCACCGCCTGCAAACTTTTCCAACCCCGTTTCCAGGGATCGGACGAGTGCCAGCGATAGGGAACCTGAAAGAGGATGGGTTTTAAATCCGGGCTTATTTTTTCATGAACCGCTTTGGTAGCGATCAATGCCGCGCGTTTGCCCGCTGCGCGGACGTTATTCAACACAGGTAGTATCGCCTCAACCAATACCTCACGCGGGGAATCCAGCCAGAATACCACGTCTACCGGGGACAGATCGCCCTGGCTGTTTGCCTGCCGGAGCGCCAGGCGCGCCCATTGTTTGGCATGGTCAGCCAAACTCAGGGTGTCATGACGCTGCACAAAGGATTTGAAGATCATCTGGCGCAGTGGAATCATGTAGGGATGCGCCTTAAAAACAGCTTCGGTGCGGCGCAGATATTCCAGCCAACGGGCTTCGAGTGTGGGCAAATGGGCAATTGCTGTCATAGCCGCACCTCTACAAATCCACAATCTGGCCGCTTTTGAGCGATTGGTCGGCGGCCAAGCCGATTTTCATACTGCGGATGCCTTCGCGCAGGTCAATCATGGATTGGGCCTCTCCGCGTACACAGGCCAGAAAATGTTGCAGTTCGTCCATAAACATCTGGTTGCGGTCAAAGTCCTGAAAGGAGTAGCGAAGCGGCGCGGGTGCTCCCAGTTCATGCAAAACGACCTCATTGGCATAATAGTCGTAGCGCAGTTTGCCCGCGTCGCCAATGACTTCGCAAATGCGCTGGGGTGGTTTCTGCAAATAATCGAGGTGGATGTGTACCGGCAGCGGCGTGCCCCGGTATTCACAGCGCAGGAGCATGTTGACCGAGTCTTCCACATCCATTTCGAGATTGCTTAGATGACCGCCCATCGCGAAGACCTGCCGTGGCATCCCGAACAACCAGAGAGCATAATCGATTTCGTGGGTTTGCACCCGCAGCGACCCGCCACCGAGTTCAGCGCGGGCTGCGTAGCTTTCGCGGTAATCTTCGTAGGGATGCCAGCCCGGTAAATATTCACCGTTCACGATATGGGCCGAGATGATATGTCCCAAACGGCCTTCATCCATTTTCGACCTTACCCAGCGCAGACCGGGATGAAAGCGAAACTGGTAGGCTACAAAGGTCACTAATCCATTCTTCTCGACCAGACAGAGCAGTTCATCAAGCTGGTCGAGATTGTGCGAAATGGGCTTTTCAATGAATAAGTGACAGCCTGAACGGGCGGCGGCCAATGCAACCGGTACATGGAGCGTGTTGGGGTTGGTGATGAAGACTGCATCCGGCTTTTCGTTCAGGGCATCGTCCAGATTGGTGAACGAGCGAATCTGATAGGTCGATTCGAGGTCGGCGCCGGATTTGACGGTCATATCCGCGTTCAGCACTGGACTGGAAGCCCGATTCCGGTAGGCCAGAATTTCCACCTGATCGCCCAACAGCGTCCGTAAATTGCGGACGTGGCGCTGGCCGATTGAACCGAGTCCGCACATTAATACTTTCACGGCTGTTCCATCCTTAAGGCTGGTACACCCATGCGGGAAGCTGCGCGCAGTCTCTCGACAAGTTCCTCATACAATGTAACATACTGCTGCGCCTGCAATTCCAGGCTGAAGTGTTCAACCGCTTTTTTTCGGCAAGCTGCCCGATATCGTTCCAATTCGGCGGCGTCATTGAACAAACGGCTGATGCCATCCGCCATCGCGTCGGTATCGACCAGATCGGCCAGGATACCCGTTTTCCCCGGCTGAATCATGTCCGGCAGGCCGCCGACGCGGAATCCAGCAGCGGGCGTACCACAGGCAAGGCTTTCCAGCACGACGTTAGGAAAGTTGTCGATTCGTGAGGTGATGACAAAACAGTCAGCAGCGCTGTAGGCTTTTGCCAACTGCTCGGCGCTGTCGATGTGTCCAAGATGATAGGCCGGGACGTATTGATTGAACTCAGCCAGCATTGTGTCCGGCAGTTGGTCGCCAACCAACACCAATCCGAGTTCGGCATCAGGATTGAGTTCTCGCAGGCGTTTTAACAGGGGTGGGTAGTATTGCAGCCCTTTGCGCGGTTGCCCCAGTTTGGTGGCTACTGACAGGAGCAGTTTCCCCCTGGCGGGCAAGCCCAGTTCATGGCGCGCCTGCGCGGTGGGGGAGGGGGAGAAGACTTCCGTATCAATGCCATAGGGGATGCGCCGGAGCGTTTGTTCGCGCGTAACAGCGCTGGTTGAAATGAAATCCAGCATCCATTGATTTGGGGCAACTACGGCCATCGCGGGCAGGGATTCGAGAATAGCTTTTTTATGGTTAAAGGTGTAATGCGTCAGATCGAGCCACCAGCCCTCATGCCGGGCAAAAGGGCAGTCGCCACACCCCCTGCGCCAGCCTTCGCAGGCATCCCATTCCTGTGGATAGCCACAGCCGCCGGTTCCAAGATGTTGGTCATGCATCGTCCAGACAACCGGACGCTGCCGTCCCAGATGTTTCAGCGCATTCAGATTAAACCAGCGGGCATCTGCCCCATGCAGGTGGATCACATCGGCACCGGGAAAAGACCAGAAGCGCGATGATACGTGGGTCAGCCCGGTCAGGCCGAGGCGCGCATTTACCAGTTTGGAAGCCGAGTCGGCATAACGCAAAAGCGGCTTGGTGCGCGGAAACGGGTAAATATGATCTGCCGCCTGTGCCGAGGAGGCTGACGCCCTGTACAGCGAACTTTGGATACCCACTTTCAGCAAGCCCTGGTGCAAGCGCCGGGCAGCATTTGCCACGCCGCCGCTCACGGGGCTGATGTGGGCAACCCGTAGATTGCTTTTGAGTTTGTCCGACTCTAAATACTCAACCGACACGATGCTTTCATTTCTCAAAAGCTATCTCTTTGCTGATCACCGGATTCTCCGCTGAGCGAAGTTCCCAGCGATGATCCACCATCAGGGCTTTCATGTGCTGTTGCAACGGCAGATTCCCCGTTCCATAAAAATCGCCCGGTTCGACAAAGAGTACGCCAGCGTCTTCGATGCTGTCGATCAGATAATCGGGCGCGATGCCCATTTCCACGCTAAAGCGGTAGCTCCCCGGCGTGAGCGGCAGTTTGGGGATGTGACAGACCATCTGTCCTTTGGGCGGGATTTCCTCGAATGCGCCGTGCGTGAGACGGACATGGGGCGCGAACAGCAGTTCCCCAAACGAGCCGTAAAAGGCGATGAAGGCATCGACATCTCTGGCGGTTTTGCCATTGGCAGACTCATAATCCATGACGATGGTGAGCGGCCTGCCGGAAACGCCGCTGGAGGTCATATCGCCAGCGAGGTTTAAGAAGGTGACATTGGTGAAGCGGAAGCGACCATTGCCCCGGCGATCCGTGCGTTCGGTGAGCGGGATACTGACTTTGGATGCGCCCATTTCCATGTAGTGGGTGATGATGTCATTTACCGGGCCATCTTTGACAATATGGCCTCTGGAGAGCAGGACACCGCGTGTACATAAGGCCGCGACCGCTGCCATATTGTGGGAGACAAAGAGAATGGTGCGGCCTTCTTTGGAAACCTCTCCCATCTTACCGAGGCATTTTTTCTGGAAAGCTGCATCGCCGACGGCCAGCACTTCATCGACGACCAGAATTTCGGGTTCAAGGTGCGCCGCGACCGCGAAGCCCAGGCGTAAACCCATGCCGCTGGAATAAAATTTGACCGGCGTGTTGATGAACTGCTCGATTTCAGCAAAAGCGATGATTTCATCCAGCTTACGGGTGATCTCGTTGCGGGTCATGCCCAGGATCGCGCCGTTGAGGTAGATATTTTCACGCCCGGTGAGTTCCGGGTGGAAGCCTGTGCCGACTTCCAGCAGCGCACCAATACGCCCGTACACATCGGCATAACCTTTGGTTGGTATGGTGATGCGTGACAGGATTTTGAGTAGCGTGCTTTTGCCCGCGCCATTATGGCCGATGATGCCAACGACTTCGCCCTGTTTCACATCGAAGGAAACATCTTGAATCGCCCAGAAGGTTTCATCCATTTCCATCGCGCCGGTGGCATCACCGCTCAACAAACGTTTCAGACGCCGCGCCGGAGTCAGTACCGAACTGGTGATGCTACTGCGCAGGGTTTTGTACTTGGTTTTTGTGCCGCCAATACGATACTGTTTACCGAGACCTTCGACACGAATTGCTATATCCGCCATGTGCTTTCCTTAGACCACATCTGCAAAGGATTTTTCCATCCTCTGGAAGTAAAACATGCCGGTGATGAGTAAGCCAAATGCCACAACTGCCGAAACAATGATGGTAGACCCAGGCGCATTATTGGTTCCCAGCAATACCCAGCGAAAGCCTTCGACCACGCCAGCCATCGGGTTAAGGCCATAGATGGTGCGCCAGGGTTCAGAGAGCAAACTGCTCGGATAAGCAATGGGTGTCGCGAATAACCAGATTTGGGTTAGAAAAGGGACAACGTAGCGAATATCCCGAAACTGGACATTCATAGCCGCCAGCCACAGACCGACGCCCAGCGAAGTCACCAGCGCCAGCAGCAGGAAGAAGGGCAACCAGAGGATGTTTAGCGTCGGGGTGTACAGCGCTAAGATGGGCGAGAAATCACTTTGCAGTACCGGCACAGCCAGCGGCGTCGATGTGTATAAGGGGTTGATGCCGTAGAAGAGCATCATGCCCAGCAGCACAATGAAGGCCAGAACGAAGTCGACCAGACCGGCTAATACGGTTGAGATCGGAATAATCAAGCGCGGGAAATAAACTTTGGTGATGAGTTTGGAACTGTTGACCAGACTGGCTGATGAGTGGGTTAACCCGTTCGAGAAGAATGTCCAGGGAACCAGGGCGGCATAACTAAAAATAGGGTAGGGGATGCCGTCAGAAGGAACCTGCGCCAACCGTCCAAAAAACAGACTGAACACCACCATTGTAAAAAATGGCTGAATGATGGCCCACGATGCCCCGAAGATCGTCTGTTTATAGCGCACGATAATATCGCGCCAGGTTAAGAAAAACAGCAGTTCGCGGAACTTCCACAATTCGCCTAATTGCAGCGACGCCCAACCATGAATCGGTTGAATCCGAACCCGTACTGCGGGTTTGGGGTGGGGAATGGCATTCGTGGATTGCGTCATATCGTATCGTTCAACCGAACTCATCTGCGACCTCGGAAATATTTGTGTGGGAGCATGGCAACGCCTAATCCCTATGGGTTCAGATCAATAATGGGAAAAACCGATTGTATTCGGTTAATCGGAACCGGCTGCTGACTGAGGCATTTTGCTGCCATTTGCTGAATACGTTACAGAGGTTTTCAGGGCAGCTTCTGTTTTGACAGGATTCTTTTCGTCAGGCCCATCTTCGCCTAGGATGGCATACTTCTCGCTCGAAGTCATGTTCCATAACAACTGGCGCAGCGGCGCTTGTTTACTGTCGATACCATTCTTCTGTAAATATCCCACCCATTGCAATAGCAGATTGCTGTCCATGAGTTCGTTCGCTGCATTCAATTGAATGATGCCCGGATGGACGGTTTCCGTAGCACTTTCAGCCGCGCCGTCATACAACTGTTCGTGAAGTTTTTCGCCGGGGCGCGTGCCGGTAAAGTGAATTTCGATGTCCTGGTATGGGCGTAAACCCCGAAGCCGTATCATTCGTTCGGCCAGATCAAGGATACGCACTTCCTCACCCATCTTCAGCAGGAAAATTTCTTTGCCGTTGGTCAGGCAGGCGGCATGAATGACGAGGTTAACCGCTTCAGGAATGGTCATGAAGTAGCGCGACATTTCCTTATCGGTGATCGTGATCGGACCACCCTGGCTGATCTGATAATTGAAGGTTGGGACGACACTGCCCCGGCTGCCGAGTACATTACCAAAGCGCACCGATGTGTAGAGCGTTTTATTCTCCGGCTGCTGAGATTGTGCGCGGATCAACAGTTCGCAAATCCGTTTGCTTGCGCCCATTACGCTGCTGGGATTAACTGCTTTATCGGTTGAAATCAGGACGAAACGCTCGACTTCATATTTCCGGGAAAGTTCGGCTAATTTGCGCGTGCCGCCGATATTGACTCGGATAGCTTCATTCGGGTGTTCTTCCAGCATGGGGACGTGTTTGTAGGCGGCAGCGTGGAACACAACCTGTGGATGGTACTTTTCAAAAATCGCTTCCAGCGCATCCTGATCCGTAATGTTGGCGAGCGTGTAGGCTAACTGCGCCTGTGGGAAGTGGGATTTCAGTTCAATGGAAAGATCGTACAGGCCGCTTTCGTTGCAATCCAACAAAATTAATTTCAGCGGGCGGTAATTAGGCAGTTGGCGCGCCAGTTCAGACCCGATGGAACCGGCTGCGCCTGTGACCAGGATGACTTTATTGGTAACCGGGGAGAGGTCAACATCTTCGTGATGCGTGATCAGACTGCGCCCCAGCAAGTCTTCCGGCTGAACATCGCGCAGCAGACCCGCGTTCTGGCGCACATTCAGCAGCGCCCGTGTATCCGGGATTACTTTAATCAACGCCTTAGTGCTTTCGCACTGAGTGAGAATGTCTCGGAAATCCGGGCCAGGAATGTTGTGGATCGCTACAGCTACCAGATCGATATTGTGTAATTCAACTAAACGGCCAATCATCTGACGACCGCCGAGAATCTGGCAGCCTTCGACATACATGCCCAGTTTCTCCGGGTCGTCATCCACGAAGCCGACCACATGGTATTTCTTGTCAGAGCGATGTTTAAGCTGGACTGCAAGTTCGCTCCCGGATTGTCCGGCTCCAATGATCAAGACCCGCGTTTTGGGCTTGGGGAATTTGCGATTCCAGATCGCCTGCCAGCGCCATGACAGGCCGCTAATCATGCGGGATCGGTAGCGCACCGCGATGAAGCCGCCCAATGCCAGCACATTGCCAATCAGAATAATGCTGTAGGGTAGGGGCTGCTGCCGTACAGCGGTATTCACAATCATGGTAAAAATTGTGGAGGTGGCGACAGCATTAATAATGAGTGTGATGCCATGTCCGCTGGTTCGCGCCCACAAATTTTTGTAAATCCCAAATGAATAAAAAATCCCCACTGTCATACCAGCGCTGAACAGAATGAGGCGCACCCCGTCCGCTGACTCCAGAGGCGTCATGACACCCCGAACCGAAAATGCAGCCATAAAACTCACCAGCAGGATGATGATATCCGTGATAGCGGAGAGCAGAATGTGCCGGGCGTGGCGATATGTCGTGGAGAGATTGTTATTATTCATAGATTGTTACTGTAAGACTACGATCTTGGCGAAAATTTAACCCAGGGTAAATTGAGGCTATTATGGGACACACGACTTACTAATGCCTAACAAACCCTGTTCAAAAGTACGCCGCCGCACTTATTTTCACCATTCCACATTGATAATTCGTAAGATTTTGTGGATTTCCTAAAAAAGTAAAAGCGCATTTTTAGGGACTTAAGAGTAATGAAAGGTATAATGCCAAAGACAATTTAAATTAACGATGCTGGCTCAGGCATTAACCCAGGCAAGTGAATCACAGGTGAGAGCCAATTATGTTAATGCGACCGGTATCCAGAAATCACGTGTATTTACCACTAATCGCATGTTGATTAGCGTAGCTGGGCTAGCAAATGGGTACTACGTTGATTTATTTCTAATGAAACCTGTGCTAGCTTTGCAAATTGACGCAATCTTTAGTGGTCAGTGAATGGAATAAGGTATGGAATTCAGTAAGTTGGTTCGATTATTCAAAGGTTGGGGTTGGCTCATCATTCTAGCGGGTGTATTAGGAGTGGGAGTCAGCTTATTATCCAGTGCCAATCAAAAGCCAACTTATCTGGCGGAAACCAAGGTCTTGATTGGCGGTTTTCTGGCGAGTCCTAATCCTAATCGGGGCGATATTGAGACTGGGGCAGGGCTGGCTGAAACATATCTTGAGTTAGTTACGACAACGCCGGTGTTACAGGGCGTGATTGATGAACTCAGCTTGCCTCTGGCCGCCGCCGATCTGAAAAAGCTGGTGCTGGCAGGTAAGCCCGGCGATCCGCCAGTCATTGTCATCCAGGTCTATTACCCTGACCGTGATATGGCTGTCCAGATTGCCAATAAAGTTACTGAGCAGCTTATTCTGAAGAGTCCCTCTAATCTCACGCCTGCTCAGCAGGCTCAGATTGTGCTGGCAAATCAGCAGATTGAGCTGCTCAATACGCAAATTCAGGAAACTCTGGCTGAAATCAAAACCATTGATGACCAGCTTGAAGCGACCGGTTCGGCTAATGAGTTCAGTCCGCTCACCCAACAGCGGACTGCCCTGGTTGAACAAGTCAATCAGGCGTCGGCCAACATGGCGCAGTTTTCGTCTACGATTGCCAATCTGGAGCAGCAGACAAACACCCTCCAGGTGATTGAACCGGCAGTGTCGGCTATTTTATTCAGGACTGGCCCCGGAACGCTGGAGTCTGCATTTTTGAGTGGACTGGTGGGGGCTGTACTGGGCATCATTGCTGTGCTTGCCATTGGCTATCTAGACCCAACCGTCCGCACGTCGAAAGACATGACTGATCTGATGGATTTGACGGTTCTGGGCACCATTCCAGAGCTGGGGAAGCGCAATTCCAGCTACTCAGAGCAGTTGGTTATCGGTTTACCGCCGCGCTCCATCATCCCTGAAGCCTACCGAACCCTGCAAACCAATTTACTGTTTGCTGCCAATTCAACCAGCAATGGCGTTTACATTATTACCAGCCCAGGTGAACACGAAGGAAAGACGATCACAGCGGCCAACCTGGCTGCTACGATGGCTCTTGGCGGATTGGAAGTGCTGTTGATTGACGCTGATCTGGTGCGCCCCACCATCCACGAGGTCTTCGGCCTGGCGAATCATGTCGGCCTCACCAATTTGTTGGCGGCCAAACCCGCCAATCTGGACGACATGGTACAAACCGAAGTGTCGCAATACACGAACCGGCTTGAATCTGAGCCAATCGCGATTTTACAATCCTGCGTACAAAATACGAGTATCCCTAAACTGCGTGTAATGACGGGCGGGGCTAACGTCGAAAACTCGGCGACGCTGCTCAGTTCCAGCCTGCTCCAGAAGTGGATTGACCTGATGCAAGCCTACCTGAAGGTCGATGTGATCCTGTTCGACTCCGCTCCCTGCCTGACGGTTGCCGATACTTCAATTCTGGCTGCTAAGGTCAGCGCTGATTGTATTCTGGTCGTAGAGGCAGGCCGTACTCAGCGCACGGCTACGCTGCGGGCGCAACGCCAGTTCGAACATATTGGCATCAAAATTCAGGGCATCATTCTTAATCGGGTGAAATCGAGCGATATTGATCACGGCTATACGTCTGGTTACGTCCATATCAACCCAACCAATTTGTACAGCCCGCAGATGCTCCAGCCGTCGAATAACCATGTTCATAACCCACAGACGGAGCAAGCTGCCGAGTAACCCTCACACCGCATTTCACCAGGATCGAAAAAGGGACAAGTCCACGCTTGTCCCTTTTTATTTATCGCATCACACTGACTGTCTAAAAATGTTCCTTAACTCGGATCAAAAGCGTGGGATTTGGCTCTAATACTCACCTTTTTCTGGCTGGATAACCCCCGTTGGCGACTGCCTTGCACCTACCTTACACATCTCAATATGGTTTGTAAGAATCGTATTGGCGGCTTTTCAGTCCCCTAACGGGGGTATCAGAATTGCAATAGATTTTGCAGCGTTTCAGGTATGAATTTCGCTGGCCCAGGCGCGGTTTGCGTTATACCAGGCCACCAGATTTTCGATTCCCTGTTCGTAATGGGTCATCGGTTCCCAACCCAGTTTTTCGCCTGCGCGGCTGATATTTGCCCAGGTGTCTCGTACGTCTGCCGGGTGACGCGGCTTAAATTCCAATTTGGCCGGACGGCCTACTTTTTGTTCCACTGTGCGGATAATTTCCATCAGGTTGATTGGCCGGTCGGATCCCAGGTTGATGATTTCATAACCCATGGGTTTCAGCCCGGCGATTGTCCCGCGCGCGATGTCGTCCACATAAGTAAAATCGCGCGACTGCTGTCCATCGCCGAAGATTTCAACCGGTTTACCTTCGCTGATCCACTGGACAAACCGGAACATGCTCATATCAGGACGTCCGGCTGGCCCGTAAACCGTGAAGTAGCGGAAGATGGTTACGTCAATTTGGTACAGGTAGTGATAGCTGTAGCATAAGACTTCGGCGGCCTTCTTTGATGCGGCATAAGGTGACAGCGGACGGCTGGTATCGGCGTCTTCCTGGAACGGCATGGGATTATGCTGTCCGTACAAACTTGAAGTGGAGGCCAGGACAAATTTTTTGATCTGATGCTGGTTGCAGAGTTCCAGCAGATTGAGCGTGCCGGTCGTATTGGTCTCAAAATAGACCCAGGGATTATCGACAGAGTAACGAACCCCGGCACGCGCCGCCAGATTAATCACCGCATCGAAGGCTGGTTTTTCGGCGAAGAGTTTTTCGAGAGCTGGTTTATCGCATACGTCGATTGGATAAAAACGAAAAGTGGGGTGGGGGGTAAGCTGCGCCAGCCGCCACTGCTTTAAGCGCGGATCATAAGCCTCATTCATGTTATCCACGCCTACGACTGTGTGGCCCTCTGCCAGGAGAATTTCCGTCACTTTTGAACCGATAAAACCCGCTGCTCCGGTGATTAAATAATGACTCATTCGATACTCCTCATTGTAATGACGTTAGTGCTAGGTTCACGCAAGGACATTTCTTTACATTTTGCATATTGGCTTTGAGGATCACTCTCGCCTGTGTTATGAAACTAGTTCTAGTTCACTATAAGTAAGCTCACATCCGGCTAACGTGAAACTGTTGATGGATAATAAAGTATTCCGCACATCTGGAGTTTTTTAATGGCGCTGACACCCGCACCTGCCTGGAAAGAACGCCCACGCCGCACGACTTTCCTCTCGTTCTCACCTCCGGCCATTTCTGAGGCCGAAATCGAGGCTGTTGTCGATACCCTGCGCTCTGACTGGATCACAACCGGCCCCAAAACCAAACGATTCGAAACCGAATTTTCGGGATACATTGGCGCAAAAGCTGCCCTGGCGCTTAATTCCTGTACGGCTGGGCTGCATGTGGCACTGGCAACCTGTGGCATCGGGCCAGGCGACGAGGTCATCACCACGCCGATGACCTTTTGCGCTTCGGCTAATGTGATTGAACACGTCGGCGCACGCCCGGTACTGGTGGATGTCGAGCCGGATACCCTGACGATTGATCCTCAGCGCGTTGCTGAGCATATTACTCCCAGGACGAAAGCCATTCTTCCGGTTCATTATGCCGGGCATCCCGCCGATATGCGGCCCATCATGGAACTGGCACATGAACATAAGCTGTACGTGATCGAAGACGCAGCGCATTCGCTGCCTGCGACTTATGAGGGGCAGAACGTTGGCACGATTGGCGATTTTACCGCTTTTAGTTTTTATGCCACAAAGAACCTGACGACTGCTGAAGGCGGGATGCTGACTGGTTCCCCGGATATGATGGATCGCGCTCGCGTCATCAGTCTGCACGGTATGAACCGGGACGCCTGGAAGCGGTACACCGCCGAGGGTAGCTGGTATTATGAGGTTGTCGAGCCGGGATTCAAATATAACATGACGGACATTCAGGCGGCTATCGGTCTGGTGCAGCTTGGCCGTCTGGAAGCGATGCAGGCGCGGCGGCGAGAAATCGTTGCCCAATACAATGCGGCCTTCAGCGCGATTGATGCGCTGCAAACCCCGACCGAGCGACCGAACGTTGAGTCTGCCCATCACCTGTATGTCCTCCGGCTGAACCTAGATCGCCTGAAGATCAACCGCAGCGCCTTCATCGAACAACTCAAAGAACGTCAGATTGGTTCGAGCGTGCATTTCATCCCGGTTCACCTGCATCCTTATTACCGCGACAAATATGGCTTCAAGCCGGAAGATTTGCCGGTCGCTTACGCTGAATATCAGCGGCTCGTTTCCCTGCCGCTGCATCCTGGGCTTGAAGACGAAGAAGTGCTGGACGTAATTGCAGCCGTCAGTGAGATTTGTGAGGAGTATCGTTTATGAAATCCTTACTCAAATCGGTTTTCATTGTACTGGGT
>JAIOHN010000049.1 GCA_019912985.1 Anaerolineae bacterium
ATCCCCAAGCGATCCATAAATTCGTTGACCAGCAGGACAAAATTGGAAACGGAGAAATCAGCGATTTGATCGGTGGACTCGCCAAAGCCCCAGAAGTCGAGCGCGAATGTGCGGAATTCCTTGCTCAGTTCGGCAATGGTCGAGCGCCACAGCGCCCATGAACCGAGCCACCCATGCAAAAAAAGAACAGGACGTCCGCGACCGTACACCTCGTAATGGACAATACCCTGTTCGGTTACTAGAATTGCCACCTTCAACTCGCTTCTATGAGGCCGTATCGATGAAGGCGCTCAGCCTTCCATTTCCTCGAGGATCGAATACAGCAATTCCAGCAAAACGTTTTTGACGCTTTCTTTGTCCTTCGCCACGCATGGCAGCAGCTTGACGCCATCTTCAATCCGCAGCGCGATGCGCATGTCATCGGGTTCCCAGGCGTCCGGGTGGTCCTGTTTGTTGGCTGCCACCACATAAGGGGTTGGTGCATAGGCCCGGAAAGTTTCGAGAATGCTCTTGGCCTCGCGGAATGTCTCTGGCTTCGCACTGTCCACCATGACCACAAAGCCCAACATGCCTTCCGCCAGGATTTCCCACATAAAGTCAAAACGACGCTGCCCTGGTGTACCAAACAAGTAGAGCACCAGGTCGTCATCGACTGTAATGCGCCCGAAGTCCATCGCCACTGTGGTCGCGTCCTTCTGGGTTCTTTCCATGGTGCCTTCGGTGAGTTCCCGTTCGGTGGAAACCACCTCAATCTCACTGATTGAACGGATGAATTCCGTTTTGCCCGAACTAAACGGCCCAGTGATAACCATCTTCACAGTTTGCATAAACGTACCCGCTCTTCCAGTACAACGTCCTAAGGACTTCAGGCTCTAGATAGATTTGATCTTGTCGATCAGCTTGTTAACCACGTTTCTTTGTACCTGGGTTGCCCGTGTTTGCATCGGACGCCGGACGCGATCATCCGCCATCCCCACAGGCCGCACCATTTCAACCAACCCGGCTTGCTCCAGACCATAGACAATCCGCCGAATTTCCATATCCGACATATTGTTGGCTTTGGCGATCTGCCGGATGGTGTTTTTAGGCTGCACAAAGGAAACCACCCGCCATTCTTCCACACTGAGGTGAATCCCCTTGAATTTCTCTCGTGGGTTCTCAGGGAATTTGAGCGCGAAATCGAGATTCGGCAGGTATTCCGCCAGTTTTTCCGCCTCTTTGATGCGCCGCGACCCTTCGATAATTACATTTTCCAGGTCAATCGGCACAAGTATCCGGTCACGACCGGGCAGCGTGTCGTCCTCAAAGCGAAAAGGGCCTTCAGGCCATGTGAGTAAACCATAGACGACATCCAGCGTGTGCTGCTGAATGCTGCTCACCACATCGGTTTGAGACACATAATTTGCGTTGATGAGTAGGAGCGCGAGCGCCTTGTCGTTGGTGTTCTTGGCGCGATTGCGGATGATACGAGCTTGTTCATCCGTCAGCTTACCGGCTTTGTTCAATACCGAGACAAGATTGCCATCCTGGGTATCCGTGGCCGCGTAGATGAGTTTGCCCTTGTTAAAGGAGACTCTGGCCCGTTCTTTACCCGGTGCCATCCGCTCCTTGCCCATTGCATCTTTCTCGCCGGTTTTGACTCCATCGAAGATGGTCAAGGTACCTGTCTTCCCAGCCAGATTTATGAGATTCAGCAGTTGAGTGGTGCTGAAATCCCTGATGTTTCCCTGAAGCGGCATCTATGCCCTCCGCATCAATCATGTTGTTTCAGTAGAGCGCGGATTTATGGAGTATCAACGCTATTATCATTATAGGCTGATTATAGTCCACGCACAAAAGCGAGTCAACTGACCCCAATTTCCTGTACCTTCAAACACGCATATGCATGTCTGTATAATGACTCGCGTTCGAAACAGGAGGCAGTTGTTTATGAAACGCCGATTAACCGGTTTATCGAGCTTGATGCTTATTGTATGTAGTCTCATCGCCGTCAGCGCTTCTACACCCTATGATAGCGTCAAAATGGTAGCGTCAAACATTGAGAAAAACCTGGCGGTGGGACCAGACAACTTCCCACCCGATGTAAACCCACTCACTGGCTTGACCGTCGAGGACCCGGCGGTCCTCCAGCGCAACCCGGTCCTTGTGAAGATTTCCAACGCCCCGCCGCTGGTGCGCCCGCAGGCTGGAATCGGCGCGGCGGACCTGGTGTTCGAGCATTACGCAGAGGGTGGCCTTACCCGTTTCTCAGCGATCTTCTATGGTCAGACACCGGAACGAGTCGGCTCGATTCGCAGTGCGCGCCTTATCGACTACGAGCTAATGCCAATGTATGACAGCCTGCTGGCCTTCTCCGGCGCAAGCATCGGCGTGGAAGACCTGCTTAACACATCCGAATTTGCCAATCGCCTCTATAAAGGCGTGTTGTATGGGCGGCCCTACTACTGGCGCGATGAGGACATCCCTGTGCCGCACAATATGTTCACCAATGTCCACGCCTTGCAGGATTTAGCTCTCAGCGAAGGCATTACCCACACCCGCGACCTGCATGGCATGGCCTTTGATCCGCAGCCGCCACAGGTGAGCGAAGGCCCGGTCAATGTGATTGATCTGCGCTACCGTGCGACCCGTGTCCGCTGGGAATATGATGCTGAAAGCGGACTTTATCGCCGCTTTAGCGACGGCCAGCCGCATTATGACGCCAATACCGAGCAGCAGGTGACGGCAACCAATGTCGTCATTCTCTATGCCGACCATGCGTTTACGGACATCATCGAAAGCCAGTGGCAAGGCAGTGTCAGCTACAGTATTCAGGTCAAGCTGTGGTTTGAAGGTGATGCGGTGTTGTTCCGCGATGGGCAGCGTTATGATGGGCGCTGGGTGCGCCCCACCCGCGAAGACTTGATTGGCCTGCGCACTAAAGATGGCGAGATGCTCTACCTTAAGCCCGGCAACACCTGGTTTCAGGTGGTTCGCCTACCCGAACAGCAGGAAGCGGCTGAGGAATGGCTGACGGTTGAATAAACCGTTTATAATCAAGGGATATGCTACGCAGAGAGGATGTTGATGACCGCGTTTCGCACACTTCAACAGGGAATCGCCGCAATCCAGGCCGGGAACGTGACTGAAGGCGCACGGCTGGTGCGTTTAGCGCTGCGTGATTCCACTCTCTCGCGGGAGGGGCAGGCCCTCGGCAACATCTGGCTGGCGGAGGTCGCCACCAGCAAAGAGGAGAAGCTGAAATTCTACAACCGCGCATTGGAAGTTGACCCGACCAACACTTTCGCGCAGCAGCAT
>JAIOHN010000472.1 GCA_019912985.1 Anaerolineae bacterium
CGGCAACATGATTAATGGCGAGCGGCTGGTAACGACTGTCCTCCCTGGCACCCGGATGGACCTCTCTCCCCGCGAAGGACTGGAAGCCTTCAATACGGAAGTCACGCTGCTCACGCAGCAGCTCATTATCATGGTGCTGCCTGTCGCCGGGCTGGTCTTTTACTTTGTGTCGCTGGTTGCTGGATTATTGGTCAGCCGCCAACAGCAGGAAGACGTCACGCTGCGCAGCCGTGGCATGAGCCGGGGAGCGATTCTCAGCCTGCATGTGTTGATGTGGCTGCTGCTGGCCGGGACGGCTGTCGCTATTGGCGTCATCGTTTCGCCCTATGTAGTGCGACTCGTGGGTCAGACGACCTCGTTCCTCCAATTTGACCCTTCAACACCACCGCTGACTATTGTGTTTACATGGCAGGCGCTGGGAGCAGGCGCTGCGACGGCTTTGATCGCCATTTCCAGCGGCCTTTATCTGGCATGGCGCACTACCGGCAGCACCATCACCAGTTTTAAGCAGCTGTCCGCACGTGCCTCCAAAGCCTGGTGGCAGCGGATTTATCTTGATGTGTTGATCTTAATCCCGGCACTATACGTACTGTATACGCTGTGGCGTCAGGGAGGACTCGTCACCCAGGCGGAAGACCCATTTGCTGACCCGCTCACGTTTCTTGGGCCGACGCTTTTTTCGCTGTCATTGACACTGCTGTTTTTAAGGCTGTGGCCGTTTTTGCTGCGTATCGGCGCAGGCCTTTTGCGCTATGGGCGCGGCATCGCGCTGCTAATGGTGCTGCGAGAACTCACCCGCTCTATCGGACGCTATCGCGGCACCCTGTTGATGATGTGTTTTACCCTCAGCCTGACCGGTTTCACGGCCTCAATGGCAAGTACCATTGACCGCAGCCTGGAAGATGCTGTGAATTATAAAGTTGGCGCGGATACCGTGCTCATCACGGTCACCGATGCGCAAACGGAGCAGGAGCAGCCAACCGAGGAAGGCCAGCAGGCCACCCTCACTGTGACCGGTTACAATTCACCCCCCATTCAGGACTTAATGAGCGTGGATGGTGTGCGCCAGGTTTCGCGGGTAGGACGCTACAACGCGCGGCTGGTGCTGGCCTCGCAGCGCATTGACGGCACCTTAATGGGTGTTGATCGCGCCGCCATGGCTGACGTGACCCGATTCCGCGAGGATTACGCGGACATGCCCCCATCAGACCTGTTCAACCAACTGGCGGGACAGCGCAACGGCATTATCATCAACAGTCAGACCTTGAATGATTACAACCTGCTCATCGGGCAGGAAGTCACGCTGCAAATCTCGGCGCTAGGTGAATGGTACGACACCAAAGTACCCATCGTGGGCGTGGTGGATTATTTCCCCACACTCGATCCAAACAACGGATTTTTCGCAGTGACCAATATTGACCCCATCTTTGAGGCGGTGGGCACGGAACTGCCATACGACATCTGGCTCGGCGTGACACCCGATGCGGATCAAAGTGTCATTCGGGAAGAAGTCAATGAACTGGGCTTTCCTGTACTGGAATGGCGCGACCCGGAACAGGCGCTGCGCGAGGCGCAGGCTTCACCCTCACGCCGGGGTGTGCTCGGCTTCTTGTCAGTGGGCTTTGTCGCAGCCATTACCCTGACACTCATCAGCGCGATCATTCAGAGCACCGCATCCTTCAGAGCGCAGGTTGCTCAGCTTGGTTCGCTGCGGGCAATGGGACTCAGTGGGCTTTCGGTCAGTGTATACCTCACCACGCTTCAGGGCATGATCGCGGGCAGCGGCATTCTCAGCGGCACCGCCATTGGTGTGGGAACGACATTGTTGTATTTGCCCCTGCTCGATTTCAGTGGTGGTCTGCCGCCTTATTTGACGCGTGTAGCCTGGAGTGACATTGTGCTGGTCTACACCTTATTTGCAAGCGTACTGATCGTTGTAACCATTTTCACAACGATCTTGCTCGGTCGTGAAAGCCTGGCGACGATCGTCAAGCTGGGCGATGCCTGATCAGGAGACGAAACTTGAAGAAACAACGCAGCCTGCATACCGCCTGCTTTTCTCACCGCCTGCCATCGCTGCTGGTGGGCCTGCTGGCCGTTGTGCTCATAGCCGCTTGTTCAACAGAAGGCGCGCCCAACGCGCAAATCGAGCCCACCTCCACACCGATCCCGACTGCCCCGGCAGTCGCCCGCCCCACTTATCTGGTGCAATTAGGGGATGTACGCGAGGAACTGACCTTCACTGGTCGCTGGCAGCCACGCGATCAACTCCCGCTTTCCTTCGAAACCGCAGGTGCGATCCGGCAGGTCAATGTTCAGCGCGGCGATACGGTTATCGCCGGGCAGCTTCTGGCCGACTATCAGATTGATGAACTGGAAAACCAGCTCGATTCAGCCCTGCTCAATCTGGAAAGCGCGCAAAACAGTCTGGAGGCTGGCGAGGGCAATGACATCAGTTCGGTGGCGGATGCTGAAATCAATCTGGCGAATGCGCGTTTGCAGCTTGAAAGCACCCGTCAGAATATCCCCTGGACCAGTGTTGCGAACGCCCGAATCAGTTTAGACGAAGCCGAACGTGCTGTCGATCGTGCGCAGCGGGCTTATGATGATGCCCGCAGCCACCCGGAGCAGCCAGCGTCCACCACTACCCAGGCCCTTCAATCGCTCGAAGATGCCAAAACCCGCCTGCGCAGCGCCGAAAACAGCTACTTCTCGGCAGCACAAAGTTATAACAACTATATGTTCCAGATCAAGCAGCAGGAAAACGCGGTCATTACCGCTGAGCTGCGATTGGAAGAAGCCCGCAGCGGCGCAAGTGACCCGAGTGGGCAGCAGAGTTTACGCTCGGCACAACTTCAGGTTGATCAGATCCGCGAACAGATTACCAGCGCCTCTCTATTCGCGCCGATTGATGGCGTGGTATTGGAAGTCTCGATCCAGCCCGGTGATCAGGTGCAGGCATTCGATACGGTCATCACCATCGGCCAACCAGAGCCGAAAGAGGCTGTCGCCAGCCTCGCTATTGGTGATGCACAGCGATTGAGTGTTGGCCTGGTGGGGGAATGCCAGGTGATTAACCAGCCGGAGACGGCAGTACAGTGCGTGGTGCGGCAGATTCCGCTCTCGGCCCGCGACGCCGATCAGTCCACTCGTGTGGCCGCCTCACTGGAAGAGGTTCCACTTAACCAGCTTGTCGAAGTACGGATGCCGCTTGAAGTGCGCGAAAATGTCTTGTGGCTGCCCCCGGCAGCGATCCGCACCTTCCAGAATCGAACCTTCGTCGTGCTCGAAACACCGGATGGTCCGCGCAGTGTCGATGTCGAGATTGGCCTGCAAACCGACGAGCGTGTCGAGATTATCAGCGGTGTTCAAGAAGGCGATGTGGTACAGGGTCCATAATCATGACTGCCTGGATTTCATGCAAACGCGTCGTTAAAGCCTATCAAGTCTCTGGACACGAGGTGGTTGCTCTGCGCGGGATCGACTTCGAGATGGAGAAAGGTGAGATGATCTCCATCATTGGTCCCAGCGGCGCGGGCAAAAGCTCACTTTTGAATCTGCTTGGCGGGCTGGATAAACCGACTGCGGGCCAGCTTACCGTCGATAACCTCAATCTACTGGAGCTTAAAGGCCGCCGCCTTTCCAATTATCGCCTGCGCGAAGTCGGATTCCTCTGGCAACAGATCGAGCGCAACCTGTTCAACAATCGCAGTTCTTTGCGCAATGTGACACTGCCCATGATGCTGGCTGGTGTCCCGATGTGGAAGCGGAGGCGACGAGCAGCCGAGCTGCTTGAGGCGGTAGGGCTAGGTGATCAAATGCATAAACGCCCGGCGCAACTTTCCGGCGGCCAGCAGCAGCGTGTCGCGCTGGCGGTGGCATTAGCAAACAATCCACCCTTACTGCTGGCGGATGAGCCAACCGGCGCGCTCGACCGCGAGAGCGCCGCACAGGTAATGGATTTAATCGACGACTTGCGCAAACAGTTCAATCTCACGGTGCTGATGGTCACCCATGACTTGTCGGTCGCGCGTCATGCCGACCGCGTGCTGACCCTGCGTGATGGTGCGCTTGGTCAGGATATTTCTCACCCCGAAGAAGAGACACCGCGCCTCAATGATGAGGGATCTATCCAACTGCCCCAGGCTGTTCGGTCGCAGTTGGCCGAAGCCCCGCGCATCTCCATCGAAATCAGGCCGGAGGGTGTGCTCTTGCGCCCAGAGATTGAAGTCGAGGACGATACTGGCGCGCTGCTTCAGGATATACTCCCACAAGATGCGCCGCCCGATGAAGGTCGCCGTCGCTGGTGGCCCTTCCGCCGTAGAAAGAGCCGCGCATGAACGTGCCGCCTAGCGTCCTTGTTGAGAATGTTGAGCGCTCCTTTGGTCAGGGAGACACGATTGTCCATGTGCTGCGCGGGTTGAGCTTATCGGTCTGCCCTGGCGAGCTGGTCGCGCTTTATGGCCCGTCCGGCAGCGGCAAGACCACCCTGCTCAACCTGATCGGTGCGCTGGATCGGCCTGACAGCGGACGCATTGAGGTAATTGAGCGCGACATCGTCAAAATGGGTGAGCGCGCCCGCGCCCGGCTGCGTCGCCGTGAGATCGGCTTCATCTTCCAGAGCTACACCCTTCTGCCCACTTACACGGCCCTGGAAAACATCGACCTTGCCCTGCGCCTGCCCGGACTCGGTTATTTCGAGCGGCGTAAACGCGCAAACAGTGCGCTGGCAGCAGTCGGTCTCAGCGCATGGGCCAGCCATGTTCCCGATGAGCTCAGCGGCGGTCAGCGGCAGCGTGTGGCGATTGCTCGCGCCCTGGCGCTGCGGCCTGCCCTAATCCTGGCAGATGAGCCGACCAGCGGCCTGGATACCGCCACCGCCCGCCGTATCCTGACCCTCTTTCGCGGCGTTGCCGAAGCACAGAAAACAACTTTCCTCATCGTCTCCCATGACCCGATGATCGTCGAGTACGTCGATCATGCCTACGATTTACAAGACGGGCGGCTTGCCCCCCGCTTGATTGAGGATGCTTCCACATGAAATCCATTGCCAAACAGCTTCCGACTATCCTGCTTTTTATTATCGCCCTGATGCTCGGTTCGATTTTGACGCGCATGTCAATGTCACCAGTACCCAATGCACCGCTTGAGCCGCTCAATGTTCCACAGCAGCAACAGCAGCAGAGTGATGCAACCGCGACCGAGACAATACCGCCATCCACGCCGCTGGCGACCCTGACCCCATCGCGGACATTAAAGCCACCGCCTACCTTCGAACCACCTACAAATACCGTGATGCCATCCAGCACGCCATCGGTCACTCCCACGCCAACCATTGACCTCAGCATCTCGATTCCCGGCTTACATGGGGCCGAAACACCAACCCCCAGCACCACGCCGGGCTGCGAAAAACGCGATGATTGGAAGCTCACTTATGAGGTAAAGCGCGATGACGCCCTGGAGAAAATCGCCAACCTCTACAACACCAATGTGTCTGAATTGGCAGCAGGCAACTGCATCACGGATGTCAATCTCATCGCCGTGGGACAGGTGCTGCGTGTCCCTGGTGATGTCCCGCCGCCGGAACAGGTCTACGACTGCTCGTGGGAACTGCTGACCCCAGTTGATGGCACGCTGGCGATTGAAGCCACCGGGATGCTGACGTTTAACTGGCGCGGTCCCCAGGCACCGATCAATCTTATCCGCATCATCAAACCCGATGGCAGCACTTTTGAGCGTGTGGTGGAATTGCGCCAGAACGAACAGGTTAGCCTGCTCGATATTCCCGAGCAGGGTACCTACACCTGGTATGTCTATCCGCTCGACAGCGGCTTCCGCCAGATTGCCTGTAAAG
>JAIOHN010000473.1 GCA_019912985.1 Anaerolineae bacterium
GTACTGCTGCCGGATGGCGTGCTGCTGATTGTGCCGACCAAGTTTATGCCATTTGTGTTGTCGCCGCTGATCTCGCCGTGGGGCAAGCTGCGCATGGGCATGGATCTGTTCATTCCCGCGCGCAAGGATGATGAGGACGAGACGCTGGCGCAGTTCATCAAGCGCCGCCTGGGAGCCGAGGCGCTGGATAAAATCGCGGAACCGCTGCTCTCTGGCATCTACAACGCTGATGCCGACTGGCAGAGTATCATGGCGACATTCCCGCGTTTCCGCAACATCGAGAAGGAACATGGCAGCCTCATCCGGGGGATGCTGGCCTCACGCCGCAGTCGTGGAAACGCGCCTGCGCCGGGCAAAAAGACCTCGGCCTTCATGTCGTTTTACAACGGCACACAGGAATTGATCGACGCGCTGGCCCCGCGCCTGAAGGGTGATTTGCGGCTGAAAACCGGCGTTACACGCATCGAACGCCAGCCGGATGGCCGCTATACGCTGTATCTGGATGATGGCGGCCAGTGGCAGGCGGATGCGGTTGTGCTGGCGACCCCGGCTTATGTCAGTGCTGATCTGGTGCGCGATCTCGCGCCGGAGGCCGCCGCTACGCTGGAAAGCATTCGTTACGTCAGCACCGGCACGATCTCGCTGGCCTTCCGCGAGTCTGATCTGCCGCGCCCGCTGCATGGCTTCGGGCTGGTGATTCCGAGCAGCGAGAAACGCCCGATCAACGCCATCACCATCTCCTCCACCAAATTTGACCACCGCGCACCGCAAGGCTCGGTGCTGATGCGGGTCTTTTTTGGCGGGTCGCGCAGTGCGGACTCGATGAAGCTGGATGATGACGAGCTGCTGCGCACCGTGCGCGGGGAGCTGCGCAGCATCCTGGGTATTGAAGCCGCGCCGCGCTTTCACCGCATTTACCGCTGGTGGAAGGCCAATCCGCAGTATGATGTCGGGCATCTGACGCGGGTGGAGAGTATCGAGGCGGCATTACCGCCCGGCCTGTATGTGACTGGCAGTGCCTATCGCGGGGTGGGGATGCCGGACTGCGTGCATCAATCACAGCAGACCGCCGAAAAATTGATTAGCGAACAACTGGAACAGGTGACGACCGAATGAATACTGAGCAATCTGAAGCCCTCTTCGAGCAGGCCCAATCCCTTATCCCTGGCGGTGTCAACAGCCCTGTGCGCGCCTTCCGCAGTGTGGGCGGCACGCCGCGCTTTATCGAACGCGGCCAGGGCGCTTATATCTGGGATGCCGATGACAATCGCTATATTGATT
This sequence comes from Anaerolineae bacterium, assembly GCA_019912985.1. Lineage (GTDB taxonomy): Bacteria > Chloroflexota > Anaerolineae > Aggregatilineales > Phototrophicaceae > JAIOHN01. Next base: position 1,282 of record JAIOHN010000473.1, read on the forward strand.
ACGTGCTGTCGTGGGGGCCGCTGATTCTGGGCCATGCCCATGTACGTGTGGTGAAGGCAATTCAGGAAGCCGCCGCACGCGGGACCAGTTATGGTGCACCAACTCGCCTTGAAAATGAGCTGGCCTCGTTGGTGATTGATACCGTGCCGTCGATTGAGATGATCCGCTTCGTCAACAGCGGCACCGAAGCCTGTATGAGTGCGCTGCGACTGGCGCGGGCTTATACCGGGCGCGAGAAGATCATCAAATTCGCGGGCTGCTATCACGGTCACGCCGATATGCTGCTGGTGCAGGCGGGGAGTGGTGTCGCCACACTCGGTCTGCCGGATTCACCGGGTGTCCCAGCGGCGACTGCGGCCAACACGCTGACCGCACCCTATAACGACCTGGATGCGGTGCGCGCGCTGTTTGAGCAGTATCCCGATGAGATCGCCGGGGTGATTGTCGAGCCGATTGCGGCCAACATGGGCTTTGTGCTGCCGGAAGATGGTTATCTGGCCGGACTGCATGAGCTGTGCAAAGCTCACGGGGCGCTGTTTATCCTCGATGAGGTGATGACCGGCTTTCGGGTGGCACCGGGTGGCGCACAGGCGCTTTGGAATCTCGATCCCGACATCACCTGCCTGGGCAAAGTGATTGGTGGTGGGCTGCCGGTGGGTGCCTATGCAGGCAAGCGTGAGATCATGGAAATGGTGGCCCCGGCAGGCGCGATGTATCAGGCCGGGACGCTCTCTGGCAATCCGCTGGCAATGGCCGCAGGATTAACCACGCTGCAAATCCTGCTCGAGCCGGAGGTGTTTGAGGACATCGCGCAGTCGGCCAACACGCTGGTTGAGAGCATCCGCAAGATCGCCGCTGCAAAAGAGGTGCCGGTGCAGGCGGGGCAGGTGGGTACGATGTTTGGCTGCTATTTCCTGAAGGATGCGAACGGCAGCATCCGTGATTATGACAGCGCCAAACGCAATGCCGACAGCGTTCGTTACGGCCACTTCTTCCATGCCATGCTGGAACATGGAGTATATTTCGCGCCCAGCCAGTTCGAGGCCGGGTTTATGAGCGCAGCGCACCAACCTGGCGATTTGCAAAACACGTTAGAAGCCGTCGAAGTGGTTTTTGGGCGGCTTGCCAGAAGCCTGATTTGAACCTTTCTGGCTGGCTTGCTTGAACTTCGAGAGCAGGCTTGCTAAGCTCAAGCCATTTGAATGCCGCCATAAAGGCCGATGTGTGGAATACGTTTCTTACAATGCGACCTTCTGTTACATCCGGCAGGATGGAAAAACGCTGATGCTCCACCGCCGTCAAGAGCCGCACGACCCACTAAGCGGCAAGTGGGTCGTCCCCGGTGGACAGTTTGCACCAGGGGAAAGTCCGGAAGATTGTGTGTGGCGCATGGTGCGTGAAGAGACGGGCTTAAGTCTGCTGGCGTTTCGGCTGCGTGGGATTGTGACCTTCGTCACGCCGACATCGGATCGGCTTGAGACTTACACCGGTTTTTTGTTCGAGAGCCGTTCATTTGGGGGGGCGCTGGAGCCGGGCGCGGAAGACGATTTGCGCTGGATCGACGATCTCCTGGTGTATGCGCTGGATACGCCACCCTCCGACCGGATCTTCCTGCCCTGGATTTATGAGGATAACCGTATGTTCTCGGCAAAGTTCATCCTTCACCCGGAACATCGCCTGGACAGTGTTTCCTTTTATTAACACGCTGCCGTTTCCCTGATTTTCCCCCACCGATCGGGCTTTCTGCGGGTATTTTCGCGTCTAATTTAGCCGAAAATTGAAAACACAGTATGAGTAATACAAATGAATGATTGTAGCTATGCGTACTATCAATCTATAATTACAAAATCTGACTTTCGAAATTATTTTTAAGGATGACCGGCGTCATGTCGCTATCTGAACAGCCCACGCCTGAACTACAGCAGCGATGCGAAACCGAAACCCAGAAATTCCGCCAGAAGCGTCCTTATGTCACCGATACCTGCTTCGAGCTCTTCCGGCGCGCGCTGGCCGATGGGGATAATGAAGCGTTTGCGGCCATCTATCGCATTTATCTGCCGCTGGTCTACTACTGGGTCAGCGTTCACCCCGATTTTGTCTATATCAATCTGCCTGCCGACGACTGCGTAAGTGATGCCATGCAGCGCCTGTATCGCGGGCTGCGCGGCGGTCGTTTTCAGCAAAAGATGTCGTCGCTGGAAACCGTGCTGGCTTATCTCAAAAAATGTGTGAACAGTGTGGTGATGGAGGAGCGGCGGCGACGCCCCCGGCCCGATGTCGAACTGGATGAAGCGCTGCGGGTGCCGCGCGAGTCGCTGATTGACCGGCAGCTTTTCGCGCATGATGTCTGGGAGCGGATCATCCTGCTGCTGCCCGATGCCAAAGATCAACTGTTGGCCCGCCTGAGCTTCGCGCTGGGATTGAAGCCAAGCGAGATCATCGCGGATTACGGTCATCTGTGGCCGACGACTGAAGACGTGCGCGTGGATCGTCAACGGATCAAGCGGCAGCTTGAGCGGGATGGCGGCCTGCGCGATTTGTTGGGTGTGGTGTGATAAACGCACCGCTATTGCATTCATTTAGATACAGTAACCCGCTATGCGGGTGTATAGGATACTGCTGTAATGGATAACTTTGAAAAACGACTGATGACTGCGCTGGATCGCTGGGATTGTCCCACACCCGATGTATTGGGTGATTATCATCTGGGGCTGGCGGATGCTGAAGTGCAAGCGGCGATTGATAAGCACTTGGAGATTTGTCCACTTTGTCGCCGGGAGCTTCAACAGTTGGAGGCGTTTTTAGCCGATGACCAGGCAGTCACGACCAGCCTGCCGCCGTCACTGCACGAAGGCAGCTTTGTGGAACCGACACGGCGAGAGGCGGCGCAGCTGGCGCTGCGCGGGGATAGTGACGAACCACTGACATTTATCCTGGCTGATGATGTGACGCTGTATCTGATGATCGAAAAAATGGCGGATTCTATCGCGCTCAACGGGCAGTTGGCTGCCAGCGAGCAAGCTGAGGCGGATTTTCAGGGGGCGTTGGTGGAGATATGGCAGGCGGAACAGCTTGAGGCGACGGCCTTTATCGACGAGGCGGGAACCTTTAGCGCCACCCTGCCCGGCACCGGCACCACCTTGATCCGCATTCAGCCCAATCAGCGTTCAACCCTGACCTGTCGATTAGAGATGTGACCATGTGACTATGATGGAAACGACCGAAGACCTCAAGCACCAAATCCGGTCGCACTGGCCCCATGCTCCACAGCAAGCCCTCGATCTTGCTGACCAACTGGCATATCACCATGCCGAAACCAACCTTGATCTCGATACCATCCAACCCTATGCCGAAGCCCTGGTCGCAGGCGGCGATTTGCCATACATCCTCGATGATCGTTCCCTGGCAGACGCGCTGATTCAATACCTCAACCAGCAGGCCGACCAATACCGCTTCAGCGACCGCGACCGCGCGCTCAACTGCGCGCAGGCGATCACGCGCATTGGCGAGCATTGCGACGACGATCACATGCGCGCGCTGGGCAAAATGGTGGAGGGGGATGCGCTGATTGCCGCCGGGGACAGCGCGCAGGCGGCCTGGGAGCGGCTGACCGAAGCCGCGCAGTTATTTCTCAACGCGGGCGACCTGATCGGCTGGGCGCGCACCTGCACCGGGCGGGTTGGCATTTGCACACGGCTCAACCGCTGCGATGAAGCCATGAACGACGCGCTGCTGGCGCGGGTGGTGTTCCAGCATTTCCAGCAGGATGACCGCCTGATTCGGCTCATTAACAGCCAGATGGCCGCTTACAACGATCTGGGTCGCTATCCTGAGACGATCATGGTTTATCAGGAGGTGGCGGCGCTGCTGCCGCGCTTGCAGGCTCCGCACGGGCAGCGGGTGGCGATCCTGTATAACAATGTCGGGGTGGCGCATCTTTACCTGGGGGAATTTCACAACGCACTGGATTACTTTCAGCAGGCGCGCGACCTGTTCGAGTCGCTGGCGAACCGCAACGCGATCCAGATTGTGACGCAGAATATCGCCTATATTGAGCAGTCGCACGGCCATTACCAGCATGCGCTGCATCTGCTGCACGAAGTGCTGGGGAACCTCACCAACGAGCACACGATTCATGGCCTGCGCGTCAAGCGTGACCTGATCGACTGCAACCTGAAGCTCAACCAGCATCAGGAAGCGCGCGAGCTGGCGCAGACAGTCATCCGTGAATTTCACAGCCTGGAAGAATCCTATTCGGCGGATCTGGCGCAAGTGCTGTGCCAACTGGCAACCGCCGAAGCGAACCTCGGCCTGTTTGATGCGGCGCAGCACAATCTGCAACTGGCGCGTGACCTGTTCCGCACCCTGTCGGCAGCGGCGTGGATCGCGACGATTACGCTGCTGCAAGCGCGGATCGCCCTGCTGCAAACGCATTATGACCGTGCCTATGATCTGGCACGTGAGGCGGGACAGTATTTCGCCGCCCAGCAGCAGCGCGTCGATCATCTGAGGGCGCTGGCGGTGCAGGCCGAATCACTGGTCGCGCTTGGCCGGGTGGACGAGGCGGCCCAACTGGGGCAGGGGCTTGTGCCAGCCGCGCGCGACCTGGGGACGCCGGATGTGCGTTACAGTGCGCATTTGCTGCTGGGACGCATCGCGGAGCAAACCGGGCAGACGCTGCGGGCGACACGTCATTATCGCGCCTCAATTGCGACGATTGAACGGTTGCAAAGTGGGCTGACAATCAATCTGCGCCCCGGCTTTCTTGAGGATAAAACTGGTGCGACCCACGCTTTAATCCGGCACGCACTGGATGAGGCCCAGGTTGATCTGGCTTTCCAGGCACTGGAACGGGCCAAGGCGCAGACGCTGCTCGGTTATCTCGCCAACACCGACCGCATGATCTGGCGGCGCGAGGATACACACAGCGCCGGGCTGCTGGATGAACTCAATCGGCTGCGGGCGCAGCATCACTGGCTGTACCGGTTGGTGCATGAGCAGGCTTTTCTCCAGGATGATGAGCCGCGTCTGGCAACGGAAGAGGCCGCTGACCGTTTGCTGGAGTGTGAACGACGGATGCGCCAGATTACCGACCAGCTTTATATCCACAGCGCCGAACATTTCGATTACAACCCGGCGCGAGTGCCGGATGTTGCGCAGCTTCAGGAGCAGCTTCGCCCGGAAACCCTGGTGCTGGCGTACTACGATGATGGCCGCACCTTGTCGCTGTTTACGCTTGACCGGCATGGCATCAGCGCCTGCCGCAGCATTGCTCGCAGCGCTGAAGTGGCCGATTTGCTGCGTAAGCTGCTGTTCAATATCCGCTGTGTGCTCAACGCGCCCGGTCAATCTGGCCCGCTCAACCGGGGTTTCCAGCGCCTGAGCGATCAGCTTTATGGCCTGCTTTTGCAGCCAGTCGCGCCGCTTTTGCCGCAGTATGACCGGCTGGTGATCGTGCCGTATGGCCGTCTGCATTACCTGCCGTTCCATCTGCTGCGGGACGCGCACGGGTATCTGCTCGAAAGTCACGAGGTGGTGGTGATGCCCGCTGCCAGCCTGCTGGTGCAGACACCGCCGCAGCGCGAACCTGGTGTGCGCGTGCTGGCGCATTCACGTGAGGGACAGCTCCAGCAGACGATGCACGAAGCTGAACTGGTCACAAGCCGTTTTTCCGGCCCGGTTTATGCCGAGCAGGAAGCGGTGCGAGCGCGGTTGACTGAGCCGCCGACGCAAATTCTGCATATCGCCGCGCATGGCAAGTACCGCATCGACCGCCCGGAGCTGTCTTACATCCAGCTGGCCGATGGGCAACTTTATGGTGATGACCTGCTGCAATATGATCTGAGTTACGAGCTGGTCACGCTGAGTGCCTGTGAAACCGGGCAGGCGGGTGTGACCTCCTCAGAGGATTTGAACGGCCTGGGGCGGAGCGTGCTGCTGGCGGGTGCGGGTGCGCTGCTGGCGAGCTTATGGCATGTGGCGGATGATTTCGCGCCGCCGCTCATGGCGGCATTTTACGATGCGCTGCTCAAAGGCGACTCGCGCGCACAGGCGCTGCGCGCTGCTTATCTTGACCTTCTGGCGCAACAGCCGGACTCACACCCGGCGCTATGGGGCGCATTCCAGTTAATTGGGCATCCCGGCCCACTTTCGTCACGATAGCGAATGAGGAGGAGCAGTACCCATGTTAAACCCGAATGATGTACAGTCGGATGATCCACCGCGTCCCGGGTATTTCGTACAAGGGCAGGTGGTCCTTACTGTGGAGCATGAACAGTCCATTGCCGGTGATCCTGAGGGGTTGATTTCATTCCTGCGCAGTGACCCGATTCTGAACGGAGCGAATGACCCTAATAACTTCGACCGGCCTTATGATTACATGACCCTGTTTCGGCTGCTGAATGATGACTCGTACCGGTCAGTACGGCAGCAAAATAATCAGCCGCCACCTTTCATCCCGGTGAGTGAAGAGGAAATTGCGGAGATACGGAACGGCGGGGTCCTGGCCGCCGCGTTGGAACGATTGGAACCCTCTGCGATTACCACTTTCCAATCCGGTCGGCCCGGCCAGGCGACAAATCTGTCGTATATTCGGCTCACTATTGAACCAGGCGAACCCCTTTACGAGGATAACCGGCTGGCCTACATGGTGGGTGAGCTGAGCTACCTGTATCAACAGCGTGAGCCCAGTGGTGATTACAATCCATTAGGCGTCAGCCCGAACTGGAATTTCAGTGGCTCGCCTGCCTCCATCGTGGACAGCGGCCCTGGCGCGCCGCCCATCGTTCCCGCAATCCTGAGCAATGATGAGGATTTTATGCCTCAGACTCTGCCCAACCGCGCGCAAGATCCGCAGGCCAAGCAGGAACTGGACCAGCTTTTCGAGGATGATGGTGATTATCCGATCCATGTGTATGTGCTTGATACCATCCCTGCTCCGGATCAATTGGACGCCGCCTACAACCGCTGGAAGGCGAATCATAAGGTGCTGCAGGCGCTGCTGGCACCTGGATTGAACCAGTTAGATGGATTTACCTACGAGACGAATCGGCTCACCCTGCATTATTACAATCACGCGGGGGATGAGCGCTGGTTCAGCGAACACAAGATCAAGAACATCAACTACGAAATAAGCGATCATGGCACATTCATTGCTGGGATTATCGCTAAGATCGCCCCTAAAGCCAAAATCCACCTGATCCAGGTGCTGAATGATCACGGGGTGGGGACGCTGTCCTCGCTGATCTGGGGACTGGAGCGTGTGAGGGGGATGGTCATCAAATCTGGTGATCAGAGCTTTCTTGTCAACTGCAGTCTGATGATTTGCGCCCCGCTGCTCCCCACGCATCCGAAAGATGGGTTGATTGACATTGATGAGCATCTGGCTGAGTTAATTCAGTATTTCATCGATATCGCGGCGTTTGTCGATATGATGCAGGATGTAAGCCGGTTGTTTGATGACATCATGACGCAGTATCACAATGCGATTATCCTGGCAGCGGCAGGCAATGATAGCAAGCCTGCGGCAAATGGCACCCCTGCGACGAAAGTTGAAGCGCGCTATCCAGCGGCCTTTGACACGGTGATTGGCGTGGGCGCATTAAACCGTGATGGCAGCCACGCGCCTTACTCCAATGATGCCGACCAGCCTAAGAGTGCTGGTTTCACTGCTTTTGGCGGGGAGGTGGATTTTGCGCAAAATGTCAGCAGTGCTGTGAATGGCGTTCGTGGGATGTACATCGCCCCCGATATTAATGGTGTTCCCAACGCTACCGGCTGGGCCTCCTGGTCGGGAAGCTCGTTCGCCTGTGCGGTCGTGTGTGGGACTCTGGCGCGGCTCTACAGTCACCGCATCAACAGCATTATCGCCCGCCGGTTGCTGCGTGATGTCGCTATCGAAATTCCGAATACGAACGCTCATATCGTGACCGTCCGCCCGGTCAATTGAAACCAGCACCCCGCGCCAAAAGCGGGGTGCGTTAAATCAACCTGTTATTTCTTAGTGGATGCTTTATCACATCGAACCATGCCTGCCTTGTGGGCAGGACAGGCAAGCGAGGAGGTCAATCAACGAAGTAAAAAGTGTAAGGGGGAGAATCTTGGATCAGTTTACAGATGTCTTGCTCGAACCTCAGAAAATGATCGACCTCATTGAGCAAGATAAATATGCTGTGGTTGCTAACCTGTTAAAAGACATCCAGTTCAAATCACCATCTGAAAATGATGTTCAGTCGGTCCTGCTGACGATTGTGCTGCTGGTCTGCCAGACTATGATGGAGTGCCGGAGCGAGATTGAATGGCACCGCCATGCAGAACGTCAGGCGCTTGCGCGAGCGGATAATTATAAGCAGCTGCTCAATGGAATATCTGAGCTGCTCGTCGAACTCAAAAACGCATCGCCCGATACTTGCTCTCTGCCTTTGAAAGCGCTGGAGACTTCAGCAAGTGCTGCACTGGTCGAACAGGGCACGAGTGCGAAAAAGATCTCAAGCCTTGTAGGGTTTTTACGCAATTTATTGAACAACCGGCTGCCCCAGCCTGAGTCTGACCGCACCGTGATTGCGAGTGCCTTAAAACAAATGCCCGTAACCCTGCCGGGTGATTTACCTCGCTTCGTCATTTACTGCCTGGGATCATTCAAAGTTTACCGAGATCACCAGTTGATCAACAACTGGCCCGGTGTCAAAGCGACATCTGTGTTCAAGTATTTGATTTTGCACCGTGAGTCGCCTATTCCCAAAGACCGGTTGATGGATCTTTTCTGGGCGGATGCGACCCCTGAGGCCGCCCGGCGCAATCTCCACCAGGCGATTTACACGATTCGCCGCACCCTGCGAGAGGGATGTCCCGATTTCCAGAGTGTTAAATTTGAAAATGACTGCTATTTTCTGGACCCGGACATCTCGATATGGGTTGATTATGAGGAATTCAGCCACCGGGCAAAAACAGGCCTTGAGCTGGAAAAGAAAGGCTTTCTGGCTGAAGCACTGGTTGAATACAGCGTTGCCGAAGGTCTGTATCAGAATGATTTCCTCGAAGAAGATTTATACGAGGATTGGACCAGCCTGACTCGCCAGCAGCTGCGCGACACCTTTCTGGAGCTGGCGAGCCGGTTGAGTGAACACTATCTCCATCAGGCCGAATACACCGCTGCCATGGCGCTATGCCACAAAATTATGCGTTTCGACCGCTGCCAGGAATCGGCTTATCGGCGCTTGATGAAATGCTATGTCGCACAGGGACAACGTCATCTGGCTATTCGCCAATATCTGACCTGCCTCGAAGTTTTGAAACAGGACCTTGACATATTCCCCTCCGAAGAAACGGTCACCTTGTATAAACGCCTTGTCGAGGCTTAATTATAGCCACCCCAGAAATTGAGAGGCTTGTTTTTGCGATGCAAACGCTCAAAAAAACAGATTCAACCAGCTGAGTCAGTCCAAAATCGCACTCAAATAAATTCGTTCCAAAACTTCAGCAAAACCTGAGATTCATTTGAGTCCGGTCTGGCATGGTGGGGGCAGTTATGCATGACTGATCGAACGATTGCAAACACAAGGAGAGAGATGAAATGGTCAACAATCCGAACACTGAGACGGTGGATGAGGTCAAAGTTGCACTGGAAAACCGAATCCATGCCCTTGTTGAGAGCGCCTATCAGGAATATCAGGCGAAGCTTCAACAGGAAGCGGCTGCGCCGCAGAACTGGTGGGACCTACTGCTGATCGGCCCCTTCCAACCCGGCGCTCATGACGCAGGTTTTATCGGAGATGGTCCGCTGCTGCCGCACCGAATCATCCAGGCCAGTGATACCTTCTACTACGCGACGGTGCTGCTGCTCAATCCGAGTTTCCCAGGCCCAGGTTTTTCGGCCTGCAATCTGCTCTCGAATATGGAGGCAGATTACCGGATCGACTACTACAGCGGCAGCCTTCAGTCCTGGGCACCCGCGCCGTACAACACCACCGTGAATTCCCATTTCAACCCGGATCAGTGTCTCTACATTGATGTGGTCCAGTTCGAGGCTGAGCGCCCGAACCTGATCGAGATGAACGTGACGGCACGCATCCTGAACTGCCGCCAGGTACCGCTGCCTCATTTTGGCGGCTTTGCCACGGCAGTCTACCAGTTCAACTCCGGGATTTTCGGGCCACCAGCGGGCTTCGACTTCAATGTTGGCTCACGCTTCATGATTACCGATTAAACCCGGTTTCATCAAGAGGGGCCGGTCATCAAACGGCCCTTCTTGCCTTGATTAACCGCACAGGTGGAGGGACGAAAATGGGAGTTGATATAAGAACCGCAGTCGCTGCAAAAACAGTGATCTGGTCACGACAGGCGACACACATTCTGTACGATCCGAATATCACGATGATTGATTTCGGTCATCCAGAAATCGACGGTCAGGTGGATGAAGATTCAGTTGCGATTCGATTCCATGTCCGGCAGAAACTGCCGGAGTTCGCGATTGAAGCGGCAGTGGCACGCGGTGTCACGCGTGATGAGCTGCCGAAGACATTGGGCGGTTTTCAGACAGACGTGCAGGAGCACCAATACCATCTTGATCTGTGGCCGTGGGGCGCCTCTCCTGCCGCACCTGTGATCCGGCGCAACAGCCGAACGGACCCCCTGCGAGGCGGAATCAGCGTCTCTGATTATCTGCGCTATACCTATGGCACGCTCGGTGGAATTGTTCTTGATCGCAGCAGCCGCGCGCCGATGGTTTTAAGCAACTGGCATGTGCTGGCGGCAGGCTGGCATGCCAACCCGCAGCACAAAGTCTTCCAGCCAGGTCGCTTTGATGGAGGCCGGGAGGTGGATGCCATCGCCATGTTTACCCGGCACGGCATGTTCCAGCACATTGATGCAGCGGTTGCCACCCTCACAGACGGGGGGCGGCAGTATTTGAATGAGCAGCTTGGGCTGCCCAATGGACACATCCAAGGGGTGACTGCGCCGACGCTGGGCATGAAGGTTGTGAAATCGGGCCGCGCGTCTGCGATCACGCACGGCGTGGTCGATTCGATTAATGGACGTATCACCATGTCGTATTCGAGCGGCGATTATGTGATCCAACCCACGCTTCTCATCGTCCCGGCGACGGATGGGGAAGTGGTCAGCCAACCGGGGGATTCGGGCAGCATCTGGCTTGAAGAATCCACCATGCGGGCTGTTGGTCTGCACTTTGCCGGGGGGAATATCCCTGAACGGGCGGTCGCTATCAATATGACTGCTGTCCTGGCTGCCCTGGAGATCGACTTATATCTGGAATAAAGGAGGAACGCAAATGTCGCAGGATGAGCACACCAACTATGCGCCAGATGCAGGCAATGATAATCTGGCGGAGCTGGATGGTATCGGAGAGCGTTACGCGGCGGCCCTGGCACAGGTGGGAATCCACAGCTTTCGTGATCTGATCAAGTACACACCTAAGACCCTGTCTGAGGTCCTGAAAGCCCAGGCAGGGGTCAAAATATCGGAAAAGCGCATCGACACTGAAAACTGGATTGGTCAGGCACGCCAGGCGCTGGGACGTAAAAATTTGCCGGTTCTGGACGTATCCACTTCTGAGGAAACGCTCGAAGAGGAAGCGGAAAACTGGGAAGAGCGCGGCACCTTCCAGGTTATCTTTGAGGTTCGCCAGCCCAACGGCGAAGCAATCTGGCAGACACGGGTTTACGACGATCATTCTGGCGACGAAACACCGCTAGAAGGCGTTGACCCCGCTGTTTGGGCAAACTGGATTCTCGAGCGCACCGGACTGGACGTGCAGGGTGAATCGCAGGAGAAGGGTGACGAAATAGATCGCCTACAGCATGAAATGGACGCATTGCAGGCGAAATACGAGCAAGCGCTGACCGAAATCACACAACTGCAACAGGATTTGGAAGCAGCTGGTGCCAAAACCGCCGCTGCCACTGAAGGACAAAACGAAGCGCTGATGGCGGAAATCCAGACTCTACGGGCGAACTACGAGGAGGCGGTGCGCGCACGCGATCAAGCCAGCGCCGAAGCGCAGTCCCTTCAATCTGTGACGCAGCAGCTCCAGGCCCAGCTAGATGCAGCTATTCGGTCTATGGTATCGGCGCGAAGTGGGGACAAAATGCCGCCTTCGGGTCATGCGCAGAGGCCGCCGCTGCCAGCGCGCGAAGCAAGGACGCAAGCTGTAGATCAAAACGGCACTGCCCAACCTGCCGATACTATCGAAGCAGAAACGCCGGACCTTCAAGTAAATATCCAGGATGTCATCTTCTCAGCCGACTCCATGCCCGCAACAGGCCGGATCCTATTTGGCATCGAAGGCCGCAACGCTCTACGCGTCACTCATCTGACGGCATCATCCTGTGTGGTTGAAATACGCGGTGTGAGTCCGCAAGGACGCGCTTCAACCCTCCTGGCAAAATTGAAGGTGCCGCTGGTGCCGGATCAATTTGTTTACGAGATCCCATTCGAGCTGCATATCGCCGAGGCCGGAACCTACACGCTGCTCACGAAACTCCATCTCACCAGCCCAGGCGGCAGCGCGACAGCAGTTCACCAGGCGGCAGCGACGATGGTTCAGCCACCACCATGAGCATAACTACTGATCAGTTCAGCATGGCCCTCGTCCACGCCATGCTTTCTTTCAGGTTTCAAAGCGCCTTGCTATATGACTTGCGCTAAAGTTCCGGCTTGCGTGGCGCGACGAGGCCGTATTTCATCACGTGGGCAATCATCTCGGAGCGTGAACTGACATTGAGCTTGGTAAAAATACGCTTCACATGAGTTGCTACCGTCCATGGGCTAATATCCAGCAGCTTGCCAATGGTCTTGTTGGGATGTCCTTCGGCGACGAGGTGAATGATCTCGCGCTCACGCGGGCTGAGCGTGATACTGCCCTGGGGTGGGACAGCGACCACCGTCAGGTGGTAGCGACATTCATCAACCTCAAAGTCGACCCCGGCCTGACGCTGATGCGCCAGCGCCTGCGGGTATTGAAGGCACAGGTAGTCACGAATCTGGCGGGTCAGCTCCTGTGTGTCGATTGAAGCAGGGAGATTTTGATCTTCCATTTTATCATCCATCTTCCAATCCTCTTTTACCAATAAACGCACAGGTCTGGTCTTTATCACAAAAATGTCCCTTATCTGAGTGACACTCGAAAAAGCGACTGTTCTCAAGCTGCCGAATCTGGTTTGATGGAAGAGCGTACCGAAAACGGTGCGCCCCACATCCACAATCCGCCAGATTGGGAGATGGCCCACTGGTACCTTCAGCCCATCCAAACTGTGCCTAACCAGTGCAGCCTGATGGGCTGAACGATTCCTTATGCTTCCCGCACGTAACGCCATAACACCGCTACCGACAGCAGGCCGATCACCAGCGCTGCCACGCTCACCAGCAAAAAGCGATCCGTACCGCTGTAGAGCAGGCCGCCGAGGAATGCCCCGGTCAGCCGTCCGGCAGCGGCTGAGCCGACGATGCCACTCATCATAATGGAGCGCGCTTCGGGCAAAACTTCGGTAAACAGGGGAATGGCGGAGACAATCGCGGTTTCAAAGGCAATGAACATAACAAACAGGACCACCAGTGCCAGCGGCAGGCTGCTGCCAATTACCGGCAGCGCGAGATAAGCCAGGCTGGATACCACGCCGCCAGCCAGTGCCATCCGCCGTTTGCCCACGCGATCAACCACGCCGGTTACAAACAGCTCACCGCTGACTTCCGCCAGGGCGATCACGGTCGTCACCGTGCCAAGCAGCACCGGGTCGAGGCTGAAGGTGGTCTCCATCCACGCGCCATAATTG
>JAIOHN010000474.1 GCA_019912985.1 Anaerolineae bacterium
TTAGGCACGCCGCCAGCGTTCATCCTGAGCCAGGATCAAACTCTCCGTAATTTTAACAGGTGCATACTTTCTGCCGTATGCGAGCTTTCCTTACTTGTTTCCTGCTGGCTTCTCTTCTCACTATTTCATTGTTAAGCTGCGCCCTCGCTTTGTTCGCGAGGTTTTTTTAGGATACCAACCGATTTCTTACCTGTCAACGGTTTTCTACGTTTTGCCCAAAACTCACTTGGGATATTTGGGATATTTTGCATCAAACGATTGTTGACAGAGCTTTAAAGTGGTGTAAAGCCTCTTTAAAATCTTGTTGGTGTTCCTGTTAAGCTGCGTCTGGTTTTGCACCAGATTGCTAGTATATTACTCACCCCACTCTTACCTGTCAACTGTCATTTTCTGCGAACTTCCAAACACCCGTTTGGGATAAATTTGGGTTATCCTGCGACCAAGACAGTATCAGATACTATTGACCAGTCACACCGGTCAACCGGTTCAGCGATACGCTTTTTCGTACATGGGGCCGCTCAAATTGAGCGAGACGGAATAATAGCAGGAGGGTATAGCCATGTCAAGAGCAGTATGTAAAATTTACGTAGGTAAACTTTGTAGGGAGGGGACTTAAAGTTCGCCTCTGCCTTGCAGCGCCCGTGACAGGGTGACCGCGTCCACATATTCGAGATCGCCACCCACAGGCAGACCGCGCGCGAGACGGGTAATTTTTACGCCTTTTCCAGCCAATTCGCGCTGGATATACATGGCGGTAGCATCACCTTCCAGCCCAGGATTGGTAGCAACGATAATTTCCAGCACCTCACCCTCATCAATCCGTTTGACCAACTCGCGAATTCGAAGTTCATCCGGGCCGATGCCATTCACAGGCGAGATGACACCATGCAGTACATGGTACACGCCACTGTAGACACCTGTGCGTTCCAATGCCAGCACATCCAGCGGTTCTTCCACTACAGCGATCATGCTGTGGTCACGGCGAGAGTCACTGCAAATGCCGCAGGGGTCTTGCACGGTGATGTTATAGCAGACCGAGCAAAATTTCGTCTCCGCCTTCAGCTCGCGCAGCGCATCCGAAAGCCCCAGACTGAGTTCATCCGGCGCACGCAGCAGAAAAAAGGTCAGGCGCGACGCCGTTTTCGGCCCTACACCGGGCAACCGTGAAAGCGCATCAATTAATTTTGTGACTGGCTCTGGGACTGCTTTGCTCATAGCGGTACTCTCGCAACTTCAACTAATATAGGGACACAGTGACCCATGTCCCTATGCATATTCTGTCGAATGGTCGAGGAATCAACCAAGCAAGCCGCCCAAACCTGGAAGACCGGACAGACCACTGGTGACTGATTCCATCTTTTCCGCAGCCATCGCCTGGCTTTGCTCAACTGCCTGATTGACTGCCAGTGCCAACAGGTCCTGCAAGTCGGTCAGCCATTCCTCATCATCCATATCGAGCATTTCCTTGTTGATCTGGATGGACTGCACCCGCTGATGGCCCGTGATCACAACCGTTACCGCGCCACCGCCAACAGAGACATCAACAGTCTCGTTCGCCAGTGACTCCTGCGCGTTCGCCATATCTTCCTGCATCTTCTGAATCTGACGCATCATCGCAGCCTGACTCGGTTTCTTGGACATATCATTCTCCCGTGTTTAGTGTATCTTCCTCGTCAATCATTTGCATATCGGCACCCAGCTCACGGCCCGCTGCGAACAACGGGTCATCCAGGTCAATCCCTTCATTGGATTGTTGCGATGGGTCTTTCGATACACGTACCAATTGTACCCGCAGTGACGTTTGATGAACATCGGAAAAGGCGCGTTCCAGAATCCCTAACTTTTCCGGGTGCTGCAAGCGCTTGACATAAATATCCTCAGAGCCGATCACCACCACATTGCCGTAGACTTTGATCACCTGAAACTGACTGACCACAGCAGGCGCAGTGCGGTTGAGGCGATTCAGCGCCCGCAGCATGTCATTCCAGCGTGACTGCACCTGCGACATCGGAATCACTGGCGGTTCATCCGGCGCAGCAGTAGGTGCTTCCGGCTCTGGTGTCGCGGCAGGTGCCGGTGCCTGAACTGTCACCGTCTGAGTCACGACCGGGACTTCCTCCGGTCCATGCACACTTTCCAGCAGGGCCAGTTCCAGCGCCAACTGTGGCTGCCAGCCGCCGCGATAATCGTTGACTGCCTCATTAAACAGGCGCAGCCCCCGCAGCAGATAGGCCCGACTCATGTGAGCAGCCAGATCGCTGAAGAACTGGCGGTCTTCATTAGATGCTTCCACCAGGTCTGCGCTGGCTGTCTGCGTGAGCAGCACCGCACGCAGCATGTCGATCACCTGCTGGCCGAGTTGATGCGGATCGCTGCCGCTGTCAACCGCCTGGTTAATCACATGCAGCCCTTCCGCTGAATCCTGATTCGCCAGCGCCACCAACAGATCGCGGACCGCTTCGCTGCTGGCAGTTCCTAAAATGCGCTGTGCCAGATCCAACGTAATATGCTCAGCCGGATCGGTCACAATCTGGTCCAACAGGCTGATGCTGTCACGCACACTGCCGGTGCCATGCCGCGCGATCAATTCCAGCGCGGCCCGGTCAATATGTAACCCTTCGGCCTCCGCGATCATTTGTAGCCGGTCTGCGACTTCGTGCAGTGGCACCCGCCGGAACTCAAACGGCAGACAGCGGCTCTTGATGGTCGCCGGTACTTTGTCAATCTCGGTCGTCGCCAGCACGAAGATGGCGTGATCCGGTGGTTCTTCCAGTGTCTTGAGCAGTGCGTCGAAGGCGTTGCCCGTAAAACGATGCACCTCGTCAATAATGTAGACTTTATAAGTGCCTTCCCCAGGGGAAAAAGCAATTTTTTCGCGCAGGTCACGCACATCGTCCACACCGGTATGCGTCGCCGCGTCGATTTCAATCAGATCGAGATAGCGCCCCTCGTTGACCGCGATACAGGCAGCACACTGGTTGCAGGGGCGTTGGTTTGGGTCTTCATGGCGGCAGTTGACTGCCTTTGCCAGCAGGCGAGCGGTCGTGGTTTTGCCCGTTCCACGAGGTCCGCTGAACAAATATGCGTGCCGGATGCGGCCTGTTTTGAGTGAGTTACGGAGTGTTCGGGTAATGTGCTCCTGGCCGATCATGTCATCGAACAACATCGGTCGCCAGGCCAGGTAGAGCGCTTGTTTTGGCACAGCCAAACTCCATTCCTTATAGCACAAAAGTTTAACATTGATAGGGGGGTCTAGCAACAGGATAATTCGCTACCACCTGCAAAATATTGGTGTTATAATGATGCGGCAAATACAGTTAAAGGATATGACTCATGAACCTGGGACCTACTGAACTGATCATTATTTTGATTATCGTACTTTTGCTGTTTGGAGTCGGGCGTGTCTCTCGTATTGGTGGAGAGCTTGGGAGTGCGGTCGCCAATTTCCGCAAAGGTCTGGATGACGGGTCCAAATCAAAACCCGAGGAACCTGTCGAAGATAACAAATAAGGCTTCTCGCTTTTGATCAAAAGTATCGCCGCCCTTCGACGGCGATTTTTATGCGTCTATGGCTTGATTTTGTTGTCTCAGGACAACAGTGTTTCAAGTTCGCGCTCAAGATTAAAGAGCGTTTTGTGCGTAATCCCAGCCGGAACTTTGAGATTGTAGCTCAGGATTTCTTTATTGAGTTTGCGAGTCACTTCTTCCAGCGTCTGCACGGTCAGCAGCCAACCATCCCGGGCATTTTGCCGCAGGCGTTCTCTCTGGGCCACATCACGATCAGCGTCATAAAGCGCACCTTTGTACGCCCGTACCGCCTGCCGGATACTTCTTCGAAGACGCTCACTGCGCTGATCCAGTTCCTTCCCCATCACAACCCATTCGGGTGCAAAACCATTATCGCGCAGCAGTTTGTGGGCCATCCGCAGATGTGCGGGCGTATGTGAGTCATCCTCCAGTTGCAGCGGCTTGCCTTCGCCGGGCAGATTGGAAAGTTTCCCGGCACCAATGGCATCCGTCAACTGCTTGTCAATCAAGAACTGCCATTTGTCGCGTTCCATACATCCTATCCTGTCAGCCGAATTGTGAAACTTATCACATTTTAACCAGAAGTAGATGTACAGTCAATCAGTTGCTTGCTTCATCCAGCCGCAAACTGGACTGCGCGACCCCATTGGCATCATACAGCGTGATCGTATCACCCGGTTCGCCCCACACGGCCTGATTGCGTCCCCAGAAACGGGCGATGGGTGTATCGTCACCGCGCCGGGTATTAACTGTGACCGAGCCGTTGGTAAACAACCGCTGCTCAGGGAAGGTGTAGATATTGCCATCACCATCCGCCAGCGTCCAACCCGTCATATCGACCACACCGCCCGTATTGCGAATTTCGACCGCTTCAGCAGTGACATCACCAGGGCTGATGACCTGCACGATGGTCACCTGTGCGTTGACTGCGGTTGGCGGCAGCGTAATCGTCGGGCGCACGGTGGGTGTTGGGCTGATCAATGCCTCGGCAGTGGTTTCAGCGGTTGAATCGGCATCAGGCGATTCGGTCGTCTCTGCGCCAGCTGCTGATGACGCGGCACTGTCCCCAGCTTCCTCAGTGACTTCTCCGTTCAGGTTGAGGTCAGCCGCCGTCAGCGGGCAGCCATCCAACGGCACAATGAGCACATCGCCGATCTGCAATTGGCTGGCAGTTTCCTCTGTCAGACCGTTCACTTCCATCAAATCAAAACCGCTTGCCCCATAAATCTCCGCGATACCGAAAGGTGTATCGCCTGCTTCTACCGCATGGAGAATGCAGTTTTCCGGCAGGGCAGTCACCGTGCTCTGCAAAGCCGAATCCGCACCGACCAGTTCAGGGTCAATCGTCGGCGCAGCCGCGCGGGTGGAAGCCAGCGACTCATCGACATCCGTTGCTTCCAGGATGCCAGTGGGCAGCGCGCCAATAGATCCGGGCGGCGGAGTTGCTGTCACGATGATGATCTGCGGTGTCACATTCGGGTCCGTCGTGGCAGTAATGACCAGCTGAACGGTCATAATTTCGGGAATCGCAGCAGTTTGGGTGGTGGGAGAACTGCTTGAAAGTGCCATCCCAATCAGCACACCGACGCCAACCAGGATGACCACCATAATAATCAGAACCAGAAAACGGCGCATGTTTGCCTCGTTTAAGTGTTCACGCTCAAAAAGGGAATATTAGCACACGCGCCGCGTACCAGCAACGCACGGGGCCGTATGGATCTGGTTAGGATTCGCGCCAGGTGTAGAGGGAATAGGTCACACCATCAGTCCAGACCCGCTCCAACCAGCGATCACGAGCGGCGGGAAACAGCTCATTTTGCGCGACAAAACGGGTGCTCTCGCCGGAACTAGTGTAGAAATCAAAGCCAAGATCCCACACCAGCAGGTAGTCGTCGCCGCTTTCGCGCCAGCTTTCCAGTACGGCTTCCGGTGTCTCCCCCCGTGCGATCGGTGCTGCCCAGAAATCGGTCAGTACATCGCCTTTGCAGGTGATCGTCGCCGGGCAGTAGAAAGTACGCGGTTCCCATAGAAAGCGCACCTGCGAGCCAGCGGGCAGTTCGCCAAGCTGCTGCATGGCCGGGGCATAGGCACCAAGTTCGTTATAAAGGTAGGTATCGCGTTTCATTAATCCCGCAAAATAATCTGGGATACCCTGTTTCAATGTCGTCTGCACGCTCTCGATCAGCACCAACAGCAGCGTGAACGCGACCAGCGCCTGCACGATAAAATTCAGGTTAAAGGGTTTTTCCGGTGCGTGCGACAAGGCATAAAAGCCCAATGCCGCCGCGACCGAAGCCACCGCCAGCGTGGCCGCCCCGGTCTGGCGCACACCGGCTCCCAGGTCGGAGATCGCCGCCAGAGCAATCCATTGCAACAATAATAATCCCAGGAACGGCAGCACCCGCCGTGCCAGCACCCGCGCGCGCGCATCCAGCCAGCTCCAACCCACGACCAGCAGCAGCGGCGCAGTCAGCAGCCAGGGGCCAAGTGTAAACG
>JAIOHN010000475.1 GCA_019912985.1 Anaerolineae bacterium
GTTGCCGGTATCGCCGTTGGCGGCCTCGTGGATTTCATCCCAGATGAGCAGATACACCCGATCCGGGTAGACGCGCTTGATATACTCATCCAGGCGGTAACGCGGGTTCTTTGGGGCGTACTTATGACCGGGTTTGGGACGTGAGCCGTTGTCCCGCGCCTCTTGCCACAGCGGCGTCTGGCAGATCGAGCAGGCACGCTTGCCTGACTTGAGCCAGTTCTCGGATGCAGGCACGGAAGTTCCCTTCTTCTCCTGCATGACGGTGCAACCGCAGGTCGGGCATTTGGGCGTTCGCTGTTTGACAATGCGCTGGTTCGGTTCGTAGCCTTCGGGCGTGGGCTGGTCGTACCGCCAGAGCGCGACAGGTTCACTGCGCCAGACGACCGCGACGTCGCGGCTGCATCCCAGCTTGGTCAAGTCGCGCTTGATGAGGCCGATTTTGGGCACACCTGCGCCGATTTTCTGAGCGCGGGACATGAATCGCTTCACATCTTCATGGCGGTCGATTCTCTCGACGATCATGTTCGGGTAGATGCTGAGCAGCTCGCGTTTCCACTTCTCGACCAGGTGTGGTGGACAGACCACCAGCGTCACCTGGTCCGGGCGGATGTCATCCTGAAGCGCCTTGACCGCGCCGGAAGCGATGGCGACTGCCGCTGTGCTGCCTTGAGCGGTCTTCCCAACCCCCATTTGACCTACCAGCAGGATGCTGTCGCGCTTCTCAAAGCCCTTCGTGATGGCGGCGATGACGTGTTTCTGCGCGGCGTACAGCGGGTACTTACCCTTCAGCCGGATACGATCTAGCCAGCGCGAAAGGCCGTTCATATCGAACTGATACGCCGGGCTGAACTTGTTGTTCAGGTAGCCTGCCAGCGCCTTTTTGTTGCTGGTGATGAAGTCCAGTAGGGCCTCGTCGCCGTCCATCTCGACCAGCGTGCCGTCGTCCGCCAGCAGCGTCAGCGTGGTGGAGGGCTTGATCCGGATGGTGGTCTTCTTGACCTGCCGTTCCGGGTCGTTGGGGTCACTCTCGACATCGACGCGGGCGATCTGCTCAACGTGCTGCGTCTTGCCCCGGATGGCGACAGTGCCGTAGGTTTCGGTGTCAATGACTGCGCCATCCGCCACACCCGCCGCCAACACCAGCGCCAGGTGACCGGGACGCGGCGCCACCACCGGCTCGATCTGTTCGAGCGTGGGCGGCTCTTCCAGTAATGCCTGAAAGCCGTTGGTTTTCCATGCGCCCTGTTCTTCGATGAGCTTCAAACCTTGTTCCTCGTCGATCACGTCAGGCGCAAAAACGAAGCGGTTGATAGCTTTCGGTGCAGGTAACTTGTAGATCGGCTCTGGCTGAACTTCCAGCAGTCGCGGCTGAGTCTTCTGCGCCATAATCTGCTCGTACAGCGCTTCGGGAGTAGCCTGCAAACCCTTGACTGCCGCGACCACGATCTGGTCGTACTCGCCAAGATGCTTGCCCGGCAGCGCCCACACATCCACGTGCAGACTGTTCTTCGCCAGGTAGCTGGCGGCATCTTCGGTCAGATGCGTGCGGTACACACACCACATCACCAGACCGCCGTCCTGGATCCACTTCCAGGCGTGACGCAGGTAGCGGAACTCAACCCGCTTGTTGCCGGACGCGGCGGCGTCATGGTCGTAGGGCGGATTGTACCAGCCGATGCTAAAAGCGTTGTTGCTAGCGATCAGCCGCTCCACATCACAGCGCACCGCCTGTTTGGGACCGAAGCGCTCAATGCACTGCGCGGCACGGTCGCCATCCAGTTCGTTGGCGTAGGGTGTGGCATTCCAACCCTTCGCTGCGGCTTCGAGAAACTCGCCTTCACCGGCGAAGGGATCGAGCAGCCGGTGGGCGGGTGTTGCGGGTGTCACCAGTGAGATAATGGCGGCATGATGCTTTAAATCAACAGGCAGGAAGCCAAGAATTTCCTTTGACGTTAATCGAGCCACGGTTCTGTCCTTTCGGAAATACAAAAAGCCACCCGCGCTGGCGAGTGGCTTTGAGCTGGTCGAGTAGATGTTGTTTGTCAGACATTCTGCGGTAGACGGATGATGCCTTCAGCCAGTCCGCCCGTGAGCAGCCGGGTCCAGGAATCCGAATCCAGGATAACGGTATAGAGCGTCACATCACCACCCGTCCGCGTCGGACACAGCAGCATCGCGCGCTGTCCGGCCTGCCACAGGTAGCCTGTCCAGTTAGGGAACACCGGCACGTTGACCAGCCGGGTGACGTGATGACGCAGCTGCGCCATCGCCTGCTCATCGGACACATGCAGAATGAAGGTGGTGGATTTGCCGCCGTAGTTGGGCTGTGTGACCAGTTCGTGCAGCAGGATCAGCGAAGTGAACTTGGCTTCGGGGATGTTCTGCATGAAGGCTGTGTACATCCCGCTGTTACCTTCGCCTGCGGTGAGTTCAACTGATGGCGCATCCCAGGGCACACAAGAAACGATATCGCCTTTGGCAAGTTTGGCTCGAATAGCCTCAACCGCCATACGTGGCCCACCGCAGTTCACATAGACGCAGATGCCCTCGTGAACGGCCCAGCCATACGCCCAGACGTTACCGGCGATGCTGCCGGTCAGTTCGCCGCATGGTGATTGTGGGATGCGTACCAGGTTGCGTTTGCCGGATTGTGCGCTGCTTACTGGCTGTAAGACCGGCAGCGGCTCGGCCTTCGTCTGACGCACAGCCGTGATAACCGCATCCGGTTCTTCGCCGTCAGACACATCCAGCACCGGCTTGATGATGCGGATTTTTGGCTCGTCCTCTGCGGTTTCTTCAAGCGCGTCGGACGGCGGCGCTGCATCCTCATCTGGCTCGACAGCCTCCGGCTGCTGGTCGCTCACAATCAGCGCCTGCTTGATCTCGGCATCCGTCGGTGGTGGAATTGCTCCCGGCGGCACGACGCTGCCGCGTGTCACCCGAATGCCGGGCACAGGCTCCAGGTGGGTCAGTTCACGCTCGAAAAACCAGCCTACGCCGATCCCGATGAAATCTACATCGTAGCTCCAGCCGTGTGTCGGATTGCGATTGTACAGCCGGGTGATCGTCCCGTGTGTGCCGGTGGGGATCGGTTTGCCATCGGGCGATGCCAGGTCATACCGGGCATACACGGTTTCAGCCAGTGCATACAGACGCGGTATCTCCGGCTGAGACTTAGGCTGGATGTCCACGCCAAGAATCTGAGCCGCTGCTTCGTCGGAACAAGGCGCATCCTCGTCTGGCGCTGGCGTATCAACGAGCGCTTGCACCGTGTCGGGCAGCGTCTCACCGATATAGTACCAACAGCGGCGCTTTTTGCTCCAGCGGCAGCCCCAGCGTTTCAGCAGATCGCGGTGCGGATACGTATCGCCATGCAGCCACCACCAGGGCGTATCATGTTCACTACGCTGACTCTTCTCAGCCGTGATGCCCGTAATCGCCGCTTCTGCTTCGCCGGTGGATGCCGACACAATGAGCATCCCGGTTGGGTTGAAGTTCGGCCCGCTCTGGCTGACGACCGGCTGGTATTCGGCAGACCGACTGTTGGGGAATTCCTGCCAAGCGCCATCTATCCAGCGATACACTGCCGGACGGTGACTCTGGATCGTGATTGCTTCGGCCCGGGTCAGTTCGTCATCGGTCACTTTGAGCAGGATGTAGCCGTGCCGCACCGTCACCTCGGCGTCAACCTGAATGTAGTGATAGCTGGCATGTTTGGAGGATATATCCCGCGCCCGGTCGCCGTAGAGCGCCAGCAGCACCGCGCTGGCGGCGCTGGTGTAACCGATTTTGTAGGCCGAGACCATTTGACCCGTCTGTGGGTGCTTCACCCGATGAGAGCCGTAACTTGATATCGCGGTCACATTGTTATCCATGGTTAGACCTCCGCGCCAAAGTTGATGAGGTGGGCATCCTTGCCCCGGCTGACCATATACTCGTAACCAGCGCGCGTGCCGGGACTGTCGCCGTTCCAGATGAAGACCCCCAGATGGGCGTTATCCACCAGCCAGCGGTCGCGCACG
>JAIOHN010000476.1 GCA_019912985.1 Anaerolineae bacterium
GCCTTAAGCCGCTCTGCATATCGAAAAATGCGACCGCGCCATGGTCGAATTCTTTGCCAATGATTCCTTGCGTTGGCAGACCAAGGCCGTCACGGTAAAATGCCACCGATTGCTCAAGATCGTTTACCCCCAGTGTCACGACGGTAATCCGTGCCTTCATGTTCCTTCCTCCAACGATATATTAATCATCAATCCTCCATTTTCTGTATTCGGGAGTGTGTCAGTCAGCGACGGCCATTTGCACGCTTCATTTGAGTGTTAAGTGTTTGCCCGACAAATTGAACAGGGACATCACGAAATTTACCCAATATACTCGCTCACTACATCAGGAAGGGCTTTGTTCAGCGCCTTGAGGTAGATAGTGGCCTTTCCAAAGAAAATCAAAAGTGCTTGCAGATAAATGTCGAGCTGCATCTCGACAGGCACTCGATTGTCGACATTGCGCTCAACTAGTTGCTTCATATCCTCATCCGAAAATGCCGAGACCACCGCTTTCAACTGCTCGTCAAGTGCTTGATACCATGCCCTGAGCGTTGTGATACTGGTCTCCAATCCCGCTTGTGTGTTGTGATAGGACCAATCCTGCTTGAAAGTCTTCAACGATTTAATGTAAGAATACTCAATCTCACCCATCTCGCGGCACAACGCGCCCAGAGTTATTGCCTGACCGCCTGGATTGAATGCTAAATCAGCGTCGCTGAGCGCATCTAGCAAAATGACACGCATCGCATGAGATCCCTCGATCCAGGACCATTTCTCCTGCATATAGTGATTCATAACACCTCTCCTGTAACGTGTGTCCGACTACCCAAACCACCCACCGACCCGCAA
This sequence comes from Anaerolineae bacterium, assembly GCA_019912985.1. Classification (GTDB taxonomy): domain Bacteria; phylum Chloroflexota; class Anaerolineae; order Aggregatilineales; family Phototrophicaceae; genus JAIOHN01. Next base: position 832 of record JAIOHN010000476.1, read on the forward strand.
TATGCAGCGGCCAGTCCCAGCCAGTGACTCTCCGTGAGTGGCAAATAACACTCAGCGATTGACAGATATCAGGCTTTGCTGTCAGGCTGGTACGCAAGTTCCACGACACCTGAGTTGAAGGTCCTGGCGTTGAGTAGCTTTAGATTGCCTGTAACCATCTTTTCAAAGACACGCGGCCCCTTTCCGAAAACAAACGGAAATACCAGGAGGCGTAGTTCATCAACAAGGCCATGCTGTAGCACCGACTCTGTCAGTTCACCGACACCGTATTGCACCAGATTTTTGCTGGATTCCTGCTTCAGCCTGCGGATTGCAGTGGAGAGATCGCCTTTAATAAGCGTCGCATTCCAGGCAAGTGGCTCCGTCAGGGTTCTCGAAGCCACATACTTTGGCATAGCGTTGATGTAATCTGCTTGCTTCCCCTGGCGCGACGGCCAGACCTCAGCAAATCCTTCATAAGTCATCCTGCCTGCTAGCAGCGCGTCCGCCGAAAACAGCAGCTTATCCAGGTAATCTTTTACATCATCGCTGTGATATTTGAAGATCTGTTCAAAGAACTCCGGGCCATTCATAATCCCATCGAGCGATATCTCAGCTTCAACAATTAGCTTTCCCATCGTGTCCTCCTCTAATTGAGTTAACAGGTGGTGCGAAGTTTCATGCGTTTGTACCAAATCGATACTGATGGATGACGATGCCGGAAGCGAGGGGTTTTGTTTCCATGAGTTTCAGAGCAGGGATGTCACCGGCATCATTGAAGAGACGCGTTGAGTTTTCGTTAATGGCGGCAATAACGGGAAACAGCTGGACATGAAGCTCATCAACCAGTCCATGTTGTACAAGTGTGTGGGCAACGGGCCCCGCACCGTACATCACAATGTTCATGCCGGGCTGCTGCTTCAGCCTGGATACTTCCTGGGCCACATCCCCTTTTATCAAATGACTGTTGTTCCATTTCACTTCCTTCAGCGTCGTTGAAGCGACATACTTGGCAATGCTGTTAATCCGCTCGGCAAATCCCTCCTCGCCCGTCGTACCATCGCCAGATTTCTCTTTTTCGGGCCAGTATGTCGAAAAAACGTCATAAGTCTCACGTCCCATGAGGATTGCATCCGATGAAAATAAGAGTTCGCGAGAATAGTCCATACGCTCCTGGCTATGTGGAAAAGACCAGTCTGCCACACTCATCACGCCATTCAGTGTTGTTTCAACCGAAACAATGACTTTTCTCATGTGAAGCCTCCTTTTGGCAACTACGTTGGATATAGCATCATAGCGTACCAAGGAGAGGATTGTCTTGAACGGAAACGCAATCTACGTTAGGAGATTGAAATTTGCCTTTTGACCGGGCGTTTGTCCAAAAAAGTGTTTTAGTGATCGCGTCAGGTGAGGCTGATCAGCAAAGCCGGTCGCAGAGATGGTATCGAAGATTGAAGCACCTTGCTCAAGGAGAGCATAAGCCTGTCGTGCCTGGGTAATTCGTTGGATGGTTCTATTTGTTAGCCCTGTCGCGTGCAAGAAATGATATTGCACCGAGCGTACAGATAATGCCGACGAGTGACCTTGCAGCACAGCATCCACGACTGGATCACTCACCAGCAGACCTTCATGAACGAGACGAGCGATAAAGGTGTCCACATTCTCATAATTGGGAAATTGCCACGCGGAACCCTGGAGCCAGAAGGATTTGCTGCTGGCTTCAGGCAAGTCCACATTTCGCCAATCTCGGAGATCCTTGGGTAGCAGTGGAGGCATAAACGTACCTAGCTTAAAGGTGATGCCCAGAAATTCCGCGCCTACCGACTGGTAATCAAGAAAGGTGGCTTTCGTCTCTGGACCACGCACAGTCAGGGTTGTCTTGCCTCTGTATCGGGTCAAGACAATCTCAGAGTTGGCCTTGGCCTGAGAGATGAACGTGCCTGTACGATCCCCTTGAGCGCGCCAAATCCTTTCAACCAGCGGCGAGTCGGATGGTTTTTCCTCAATGCGAAAATTCATATTGTTGTCCCTGTTTCCGACAGTCATAGAATGGCATTCTATCCTTTGCGTTGTCGCCGACCCAATATGCAAGCTTTGAAAACGTGTGTCTCATGATTTCTCAAACCGCTTCCACGTACCGTCAGAAATGACTTCAACATCTCCATTGACCACTTTCAAAGCGGATTGATCGTCCAGAGCATAGAGTGGTTGATCAACTTTGGTTACCCATTGTTCGTCGTTGCCCAGAGTTGCCTGCGGGAAGTAGTCGGCATTGAGATGCGGGCGGATGACAAAATCGACCAGCCCTAAAGTCCGGGCGCTACCAGCGCTCGCGGGCATGGTTTCGTCGAATTCATCATCATAGTAGATGCCGGTGCTTTCGAGGCGGTCTCGGTCGAAATTCAGACCCGCCGTGAGCATCATACTTCCGGCACTGACCCCTACGTAGACTAGGCCTTGTTCCAGGAGTTGAGGCAGTCGTTCAAACAGCCCGGATTTCTCCATCCAGTAACTCAGATAGAATTTGTTGCCACCACCGACAAGGAGCACATCCGTGGCTTCGAGTTGAGGTCGCCAGATGGCTTCGGGCAGACTCGGCAAGGCCGTCAACTCCAGCACACCCAGGGTCTTCCAGCCTAAATCGCTCGGTCCTTTCATCAGCTGCCAGGCATGGGTGATACCAACTGGGTAAGCATAGATTGCCGTGGCGATGAACAGGGCGCTCGACTCGCCAATCGGTTTACCAAGCAACTCGACCAATGCTTGTTGGATATTGTCGTTGGTAATACCGGATGATGTAAGAAGGAGTTTCCCTTTGGTCATGTCTGTACGATCTTGTTCTACTCCTGGGCTGACACACGCAGCATCGCAGTTCGATCAATCCCTCAAAGTAAGCAGTTATTTGTTGACGGGCTGGTAGACAAGCGCAAGGGTTCCAGAAGCAATGACATTGCTCTCGACAAGCTTCAGCTTCGTCGGAGGCGTTCCATCCGGGAAAAAATGTCTCCCCGTTCCCATAACGAAAGGCTCGACTAAGAACCGATACTCATCGATCAGGCCTGTTCCCATCAGCGATTGGACCAGGGTCGCACTGCCATCGATAATAATGTCTTTGCCCGGCTGCTGTTTCAGTTTCGTGATTGCTTCCACCACATTTTCCGAGATGATGGTGGATTCTTTCCAGGGAGCTTCCGTGAGCGTGGTCGAGACTACATATTTGTGCATCCGATTGAGGAGCGGCCCTGGGCCATCGCCGGTCGTCTGTTTGGACCAGCCCGGCCAGAGCATCTCATAGGTGGTGCGTCCCATCATATAAATATCGCCCTGGGAATACTGCTCTGTGATGTACGCCATTCTTTCAGGGCTATTTGTGTTCTGCCACCAGTGATCCATCGTGTCTGCGTCAAAGACACCATCCAGGGTGATCCATGCTTTTACCCATAGCTTTCTCATGGGAGTTCTCCTTTCCACTTCATGCGTTCATCGTTACTGATTTAGAGTTGCTCGGATAACCCCACGACGATGCCTTCCGGTCCACGGATGTAGGCTAGCCGATTCGTATCCTCGTATTGCATTTCACCGATGATCTCAGCCCCGTGAGCACGTAGACGCGCGACAACAGCATCAATGTCATCCACAGCGAACATGACACGACAGAAGCCCAAGGTGTTCACAGGCACGTCAACAGGCCCAAACCTGATCGGTTCGGGCGTGTGATACTTGTCCAGCTCAATGCCAAAGTGACCGTCGGGAGTCCGCATCATCGCGATGGTAGCCCGGACATCCTTTAGCCCGATCAGCTCCCCCACTAAAGGCCCTTCGACGGTTGCCTCGCCTTCCAGTTCCATACCGAGTTCGGTGAAGAATGCTTTGACAGCCTCAATATCTTCGACAACGATGAGAACGTTGTCCATCCGTAATAATTTGCCTTTTGCGACCATATATCATCCTCTTGAATTCCATACTGTCACTATCGTATAGGAAAGTTAATCCGATGGCTTGTAAAAATTCAATCAGTTGGACGGATGCAGAGGGAATGGGGATCAAAGGATGCGGATTCGCTATGGTCATGGCGGCGCAAGGACAAATAATCCGTTGGACTCTGCCCGGTAAACGCCACAAATTCCTTGTTGAGATGAGATAGATCATAGTAACCAGAATGCTGTGCAATCTGTGTCCAATCAAGAGCGGGTGTGCGGTTTATGGCACGCAGAACCTGTTCAAATCGGTAGATCCGTGCTAATTCCTTCGCCGAGGTTCCGACCACCCGTTTGAACAGGGTGCCCAGATGATTCTGACTGATGCCAATATGGTCGCTCAACTCTCGGATGGACACTGTGCCATGATCTCGGCGAATGGCAGCAATGGCACATTGGACGATATTTTGTTCGTCCATTGTCTTTGGTGTGTCTCGTAGACGATCCCGCAACACGCGCTCAAGCAGAAGCAAGCCTACCTGGAAGCTTGGCGCAGCATGGAGCCGCTCTCGCAATTCAGCTGCCCACAGTCCCCAGACCTCGTCCAGTGGGACAATCTGATTGTAGACGTCAGACAGGGGAAACTCCAGGAATGGATGCGCACCATTGGGGTAAAAGCGCACCCCATACAATCGCAGATAGGGCGTCCAATCCACGCGATGATGCACCCCAAATAAGCCCCCCAACCAGCTTTCCGCCAGCGTGATGGGAGCGCTCAGGCGATCTGCTTCCACCATATGAAAGGCATCCCCCAGATTGATCTGTAGATTGAGTGCAGGTGTGGGCGGGACTTTCTCATGACGGAAGGGCGCCCCCCCTTCCATGTAAAAGAGACATTCGATATATCGGTTGAGGGGAGGAGAAGGAATGTGCTGAACATAGACCACGTTAAAACCATTCTATTAACTTAGTGCCTCAGTTTTGTGATTACATAGCCCCACCTTCGTGAAACTGTGTAAAACACCATTCAATCGAGATTAACCGTAAGACTATCACCATTGTCATTTTATAGAAGGGAAAGCTTATGTCCAATCTATCTCCGATTCTGGACTGGCAATCTGTATTGCTGATCAAAGTTACCCGTGAACCATTTACAGGTACACATTGTGGCTTGCAGGTCAGCCGCCTGCATCTGGCGTTACATCCCGATGGCGTGGTCTGCGTCGCGTGGGATGTGCCACCCGAACAGCGCGTCTTCCCGCGTGTGCGACTCGTTGGCTGGAAACCACTGCGAGATGTGCCTTTCGATCTGCCCGTTCGTTTTGAACGCAAGGGCGATGCCCGCATCTCAGCCCTCATCCCCAACGGTGCCTGGATTCTGCCGTATGACGAGGAACAGTACCAGCTCTATCTGCTCCTTCAGCAGGCGTGGCACATGCTCATGGCACGGATCGAGTCTGCGCCGCACAGCCCGTACACGCTCGGCTTTGTGCGCGGCCTGACTGCCACAACCGCCCATTCACCCAGTCTGAATTAGCTCGAAAGGAACCCACATGACCACCGAAACCACTGCGCTCAACCGCTACAACCGCCTGTTCGACAACCAGCAGTACAGCGCCATCGCTGACCGCATCGCTGCTGATCTGCGTGCTGAACGCGATTCCATTCGTGTCTCTGATGTGATGAACGAAGTCACGAATGTGGCGCTCAGTTTGAACGGGCACAGCCACTATGCGGATGCCTGGCTCAAATTGGCGACCCTCTGTGGGCAGAATACCCTCAGCATCCCAACGATTGACGCCATTTACAACTACCTGCTGATCTACCAACAATCAGGTGATAATCGCGCTGAGGAGTTCGAACTGACGGCGAAAGCTCTGCTTAAAGCTTATGCAGCGTCAGACACACTCAAAGCGGCAGTGTCTTGCGCCAACGGCATACACGGTTGGCGCGGACGCATGGCGTATGATTTGCTGGCCGCATCTGACTACCTGGTACAGGCAGCAGTGCAACTGCTGATGCATGGCAACCTGTCCTACCTCTGCGAGAAGCTGCAATCTGGTTTGCAGCGCATCACAGGGGCATTGTATGAAGGTGTGCGCCACAGTGAGCGCCCGGAACTGTTCAATTTCTCTACAACTTACTTCCCCACCGAGCAGGATCGCCGGTGAGCTTGCTCACTTGAAAGCGATGCCCATACACCCCGTCAGGAAGATTGGCAGACAGTAGAAGAGGCTCTCCGAGATGGCTGTCGCTTCAATGTATCCCGCAGGACGATTACATGAGTACGTTTCTGGGCGTGCTTTGCTGTCCAATCCATCTGGCAGGACACATCCCATCGCTGACTGGCTTGCTTCTTGCTACCTGCTGATGCGTTCTGCTTCCCCCGCACGTCGCATCCACAATCTGTTTCAATCGCCGCCAGACTGACATACCAGCCGAATGCCGTCCACTCACCGCTGTCTGACGCTGTGCCTGCGGCGTCGCCGCCAATCCGATGATCGAGTGTAAGTTGTGTCCCCTGTGACCTCACTGGCACAGGCGGTAGCTCATGCCGTGTCATTCATCCCCAAGAACAGCCGATTTAAGTTGTCCATGCTAGCAGGCGCGGCATCCTTCAAAATCCTTTGGATTTCGCTTTAACCCGATTGGCTCTGGCTTGTGCCGCTGCGCTCATGCAATCGGGTTAGCGCCCTGCGGGTGAACTCTGCCTTGCTCGCCTGCTTCGGGCAGGTCAACAAATCGGCATGGGGTCGATTGACAGATGAGCGCAACATGCGCAGGAGGTTTCAAAT
>JAIOHN010000050.1 GCA_019912985.1 Anaerolineae bacterium
GGCTGATAAACAGCAGCGCGAATAACCCCCCGATCCCCACCAGCCCCATGCTGATGTAGCGGCCATACTCGCGCGAATGCCCCATGTGTGCAATCAGTAAGTAGAGCAGCCCCCCCGCGAGCACGGCAATGAGAATGCGGCTGAGCGATTGATCATAGGAAACCGCATAACCGATAAAACTGCTGCCGGTGAACAAGATGATCAGGAGGTCAATCGGTAACGAGAGGCGGCGTAGCGACATAAGACTAAATCCATGTTTCAGGTGAATGTAATGATTTATACACAGACACCTAACCACTACCTAACAGGTGGAGGGATGATGTATGATTGTCGGAAATGGCTAATTCAACAAGGTTGATCATGTTTGAACCACACGTGCGCGAGATACTGGAAGATTTAGAGTGTGAGATGGACGCAGCGGAAACCGAGGACAAACGATCCGCAGAAATCATCCGCAATGCCCAGTCGAATGTGCGTTACACCCTGGAGAAAAACGAGCAGCATCCAAACTTGCTGGAGAGTTTGCAGGAATCGGTAGAACATTTTGAAGGTACTCACCCCTCCCTGACAAAGACCCTGAGTGCAGCAATCAATGTTCTGAGCACCGGCGGAGTTTGAACGAATGCGGATCGCCATACAGGAAAGCCTGCTGCCCGGACGCAGCCTGCAAGAACGAATTGCCAGGGCATCGCGTTGGGGATTGGATGGAGTCGAATTTGAAGCGAAAGGACTGACCGCTCGCGTGCCCGAAATCGCGGATGTTTTGGCACGCCATGCCATGAAGGCGTCAGCGGTCAATATGGGTGAGCAGGATGGTTATCTCGCCCCGCAGTTGGCAGAACGTGAACAGGCAATCAGCAGGCTGCGGCAGGCGATGGCCGACGCGGTCGATATTGGCGCGCCCCATGTGGTGTTTGTGCCACATTTCGGCGGCCCGCGTATGCCCGACTTAACGCCTTACCGTTCACCTATTGAACTTGAATCGGAAATGTTGGTATGGTTACTGCGGACGGTTTCTGACCTGGCCTACGCCATTGGTGTAGAATTGGATATGCTGCCAGTCAACCATTATGAAACATATTTCATGAATCGATTGGATCAAGCCATACGTTTTCGCCAGAAAATCAAAGACCACCGGCATGTCAAGGTGGCGGCCAATCTCTTTCACCTGATGCTTGAAGAACAGGACGCCATGACCGCCCTGCGCACCGCAGGCAAACACATTGGTTATCTGTATATCACCGACAGTAATGGCCGTCTGCCGGGCCAGGGCATGATGGATTTTGCAGCACTGGCACAGGTTCTGAAAGAGATCGAATACGATGGTTGGTTGACGCTCACCTATCAAGGACAGCACCCACATCACCCGGCACCGTCCATGCACGATTTACCTGATTGTCTTGCGATGCTGCGACAAACAGGTCTATAGATTGGGGAAGCTATGGCAATTGCTGTTGCCAACACACCGCACTCGTGGGGGGTTCACGAAAGTACAAACAACCAGTACACCTATGCGCAGGTGCTGGATCAGATTGCGGAGACTGGCTACACTGGCGTCGAGTTAGGCCCGTGGGGTTTTTTACCAACCGACTCGTCTGTGCTGCGCAAAGAACTGAACGAACGGGGGCTTATTCTCGCATCCGCCAGCCTGCCACTTGACCTTCTGAACCCGGAGGTACAGGCACACAATATGGAATGCGTGACACGAGTCAGCCAACTGCTGAGCGCAATGGGAGCGCGCTATGTGCTGCTGCGCGACCTGCCCGGCAGACCAGAGCTGCTGGAGCAGGCTGGTCGTGTCCGTACATCACGGCTATCGCTGGAGCAGTGGAACACCTTTGCTTCCAACGTAAACCAGATCGCCCAGGCGATGAATGAACAGTTTGGGCTGCGGGTCGCCTTTGAGAATCAATGCGCCACCTATGTCGAAACAGCCGAGGAAGTACGCCTGCTGATGGAACGTGTTGACCCGGAACTGGTGGGGCTGTGCCTCAGTATCGGTCACTGGTATTATGCTGGCAGTGATCCAGCAGAAGCGCTTCGCGATCATGGCCCACGGGTTTATTACCTGCATTTTTGTGACTGCGATGCACAAATCCGGCAATTTTGCATCGACGAACACCTTAATTTCGAAGAAGCGCTGCAAACCGGTGTGCTGACTGAGGTCGGCCATGGCAATATCGACTTCCCGCGCATCATCACCATTCTGCGGCGACAGCGCTACGATGGTTGGGCGGTCGTCGTGCAGGAAACCCTGCTGGATGAACCCGACGCCGCCCGTGCGTGCGCCATTCACAGCCGCGATTATCTACAAAAGCTCGGCGTCTAGCGTTTATAAATCCGCTTCATCGAGCAGCGGGATGATGTAGATAACTGGCACTTCATAAGGGTGAGCCTGACGGATCGCCTGTACGATGGCCTTTGCTTTCTCCCACGCGCAGAAGGTTTCCACCCGCACCTCGGCCACTTGATTTACTTTACCGCGCTGGCCGACTGCCGGGTTCGCGGCTGCGCCGGGCAAAAAACGCCCAAGCCCTTCACTGGTGTAGGAGCAGTGGGTATATTCACCAACCACACCCGCACCAGCGTCAGCCATCGCCGACAGCACGGTTTCCAGTCCGCTTTCCGGCACACCCACCACGATCATGACCTGACTCATTCACTTATTCCCTAAACTTCATCCGGCACGATGCTCAGGCGAATGCGGCCTTGCTGCTGTGCAGACTTCAGCGCGAAGATCACACGCTTCACATCACGTGGGCCGCCAGCAAGATCCACATCGTGTACTGTCTCGACGCGCACGCTGACAGTTCCCGGTTCATAGCGGACCGCCAGCTTCCCCTGTTCCCCTTGTAACGTGACTTCATCACCATCAAGTTCAACATCAGCAAACGAAATCAGCACACTTTCGAGCATACCCGGCTTGCTGGCAAATTCGGCCGCATCCACGACTTCCACCCACCCGCGCGGCGACTCACGGTGGAGCGCAATCGTACGCCGCAGCGAGGCAAGGTCCGCTTCCGGCGGATAAACATCTTTCAGTTCAAGCTGCATCCGGTCGATATCGTCGTTGGCTTCATGTTCAAGAAGCTGTGCGGCGTAAAATTTACCGGGTTTGTTGTTGGGGTCGTGTTTGAGGATATTACCTGGCAGACGCTGTGGCGCGACATGCGGCATCTGCATCTCGCCGTTCGGCACCGGGCAGGAATGGCCGAAAGATTGCGTTGTAAAGTGCGTATAACGCCGTTCGTCAAAGTACGCTTGTGTATAACGCCCTGAACCCAGGTCCGCCACCAGCGACTCACCATTGACATGCACGATGAAGTTGCCAATATCATTCTGATTGTGCATCTCACCGTTGTGACCGCCTTTGGCTGCCAGCACCAATGCACGGGGGTCCTGCGGGTTATAACGCGCCACCATCCAGTGCATACCGCTGTACCAATCATGCTTCGCAGGCACAAATGGTTCGCCGGACATCTGCTGCGGCGACAGCGCCCACACAAGATTGCGCAGCCCCCAATTCAATTCCCCTTCTCGCCGCTGAGCTGCCTCTCCCTGCTGGACAGCGGCAATCTTCAGCAAACCGGGCAGTTCCAGCCGTTCTCCCAAAAAGACCAGGAGGGCGTTCGGAAACGAGACATGCGAGTGACAATCCGAGAAATTGACATAAGACTGCCCACTGAGGATTGTCCGCAGCGGGAACTGGGCAATATCGCGCACATGCGCACCGGCCAGCAGTGGTAACTTGCCGTTAGTACGCTGCTCTATGGACTGTGCCATCAGCACGAAGTTGCCAAAACCATAGCCCCAGTATCCTGGCCCCTCGGTCGAGCCACCATCTGGATCAAAGGTCGCCATATAATCATCGAGTGAGCGCAGCGCCCTGGCGATCATCTCAGCCAACCGCGCCGGGTCACGTTCCAGGCGTACCGCAGCATTAATCACGTTGCCATTGCAGACCGCCGTCCAGTTATTGACATCGCGGTCGCGGGTGTTATACATCCACCAGTGATCGTGACGGGTGAGATAAGGCGTGAACAACCGCCGATCAACTTCATATCGAATGCGTTTGCTTAACGCCGGTTCCAGTTCCGGTTCCAGCAGCATGAGCAGTTCTGCGAGTTGGGTGCCGGTCATCGAAGCGAGCAAATCAATAATCGGATGATCGGGGTCGGTTAACTCCGTCTGATGCGCCGGATACGCCCAGCTGCTTTCCTCGCAGATGGCCCAGGCGACATCCAGCAGCGGATCCAGAAAACGCCCCTGATATTCAAGACACTCGCCCAATGCTAACACAGTCAGCATGGCCCGGCGCTGTTGGATGAGCGCTTCATAACCCCGCCGTTCGCCTTTGCGCTTGAACTCCAGGTAAAGTGTGGCGCTCGCCTGCGAGATAGAGCTGTTGGCAGCGGCTTCCGCCTGGGCAAGCAAATCAGCAACCACTGCTTCGCCTGCTGCTTCACCAATCGCTTTCCAGGCGGCGCGGTCTGCCGCAGGCGGAAAGGCAGGGGATGGATTTTCCTCGCGTAAAATGGTTTCGATGTCTACTGCGTTGTATTGACTTAGCATGATATTTTCCTGAGAGAAGTAAAAATGAAAACAATTAATCCGGTTTGAGTTCCACGATCAATCCGTCACTCCAACCGTACTTGTCGTCCATCAACTGGCTTACAGCAGCGGCCAGCTCAGGTTCCTGTGTACGATCCACAGCGCGACCGACACCGTTGAAGTGCTGCTCACCTACACGAAAACGAACCGAAGGCTGATGCTGGATGTTTTGCACCCAATCCGAGCGTTCGCGCCGTTCGGAAACCAGATAGTAGCAGTTGTTGTAAGACACAAACCAGATTTCAATCTCGTGGGGCCGACCGCTGCGGCGACCGGTGGTGGTCAGATAGAGGTAAGGAAGCTGCTGGGTGTTCATTCGGTCTGCCTCACAGAGGAAACACGTGAAGCGATTGTACTGCCTGCAAATGCGGCCTGCAACCGACCAGAATCAAAAGGGGAGCCATTGGCTCCCCCGAAAGTGTTTACGGTATCACATTGACTCGGATCCGGCTGCTCCAACCACCGGCTTTGCCATACTGGTTTTCAGCCTGCACCCGCACATAGTACGTACCTGCTGCCAGCCCTGACAAACTGGACGCGCTGGTCGAAGTCGTGGTGTCATTCGCATCCAGGCTTCTAAACCGGGAGTCGGCGCTTACCTGAATACGATAGGTAATCGTCCCGCCATAACTGTAGGTGACTGCATCCCACTCAATCAGCGTGGAGTCTGCAACAAACGAGTTTGACAAAGGCGCATTGATACGCGTTCTTGGTGGCGACGGCGGTGTGACGGTCATGGTGTTGTAGACTTCCGCCGGAGGGGTTACAAAACCACTCCCCATATCCGGGCGAACACGCCAGTAGTATGTGCCGTAGGGCAGCGCATCCGCTGAAGCGAGGCGATAGCCGGTGCGGGTGCTGCTGGCATTAAAGACGATGTTCGAGAAGTTATTGCTGTCCGCAATTTGCAGCTCATAGTTGATTGCGCCTGGCAGACGCGCCCAGCTAAAGTTTGGCGAGCTTGTTCCACTGCGGCTGGTGATGAACGATTCGTCACGTGGCACACGCGCCAGATTGAAAATAACAGTGAATACATCACTCCAGCCGCTTACGTTCCCGGCTTTGTCGTAGGAGCGTACACGCCAGTAGTAAGTACCCTGTTCCAGCGGTGAGGACGGGCGATAACGGCTCTTGCGTCCGGTCCAGTCGATTACTGGGCTGGCGAAACTATTATCGTTGTCGATCTGAATCTGGAATTCATAGCCCCCACGTGGCCTACGCCAGAGGAAGTTTGGCCGCAGGTTGCTCTGCGTCGAGTCATCTTTTGGCGAACGCAGTTCGGGTGCATCTGTCGGGATGGTATCGACGGTAAACTTGCGCGACGAACTCCACGCGCCATCACCACCCGGGTTTGTACCACGAACACGCCAGTAGTAGCGGCCATCGGGCAGGTTGGTGGTCACGGTGTGATTCGGCTGAACATCGTTGGCAGTGTATTCGGGGCTGCCAAAGCGCCGATCATTATCGATCTGGATGTCATAAGCGTAGCCGAAATCCACTGTCCCCCAATTGAGCACAGGGGTATCGTCATTGGTCAGGAAGTTATTGGAGGTCAGCAGACGCGGGCGGTCTCTTGGTGCCAGCACAATCGAGTTGAGTGCCGCACGCAGATCAATACGTGGGACCGAGCCGCCGCTGATTGCGATAGGAACGCCGGTATTGCGCAGGGCATTCACGATCTGGTTGACACTGGCATTGGGATTTGCCTGACGCAGGACAGCGAAAGCACCCGTCACATGCGGCGCGGCCATTGAAGTACCCTGCCAGTTCGAATAGCTGCTACCAGCGATCGAAGAGATAATGCTGCTGCCTGGGGCAAACACGGTCATGAAGGTCGCACGGTTGGAGAAGTAGGAAATCGCATCACCGTCAGTGGTCGAACCCACACTTACTGCGGATGAGATACAGGCAGGGATTCCGATGGAGTCGGTAAAGCTATCATTACCCGCAGAAATAACCGTGGCAACACCAGCGCTCCGCAGCTGATTTATGATGTCCGTCAGCGGGGGTACGGCAGTATCACAGGTAGAGAAGTACTGTCCAGCACCCAGGCTCATATTGATCGCCGCAATATTGTATTGATTGCGTACAGAATACACCCAGTTCAGCGCGCTAATGATGTCAATCCAGTAAGCACCAGGACGGGGGCCGCCTGTGTAGCTAAACACCTGCACAGCGACGATCTTCGCGCTCGGCGCGACACCTGATGCAGGCTGGCCGCCTGTAGGATTAGCATTGTAACCGGCTGCGATACCAGAGACATGCGTCCCGTGGCTGCAATCGGCGTCGGTATTCGGATAGAAATTCAGGCAGGTCGCGGGTGAGGCTGCACCGCGCCCCTTCTGAACATACCTGCCATTGGGGCAGAAATTCTCGGAGAAACAGGCTTCAGCAGTAATTCGCCCACCCAGGAAAGGATGGTTCGACTGCACGCCCGTATCCAGCACTGCCACCGCCCGACCAGAGCCATCACCACCCAGCGCCCAAACCTCATCGGCGTTAATGACGGCGGTGCTGCTGTCTAATGTCAGTTCGGCGATGCCATCTTCGATGACAGACGTAACCTGTGGTGTGGTCAGCAGTGTGATCAAACCCACTTCGTCCACTCGGAACGCCACGTAGGGGATGGTCCATTCCATACTATCCGAGAGCACTTCGAAGGATGCACCACTGGCGGATAGTCTCGACACCAGATCCTGACGCCCCAGCCTGATCTGGACCAGATCCTGTTGGAGTTGACTGGTGGAAGACGACGCGCCGGGCAGTCCAACGATCACACGCACGGTGCCGCCCTGCTGCACAGCGGTCAGCATAGCCTGTTGCTCCGGTGAGAGCGCTACACCCTGAAGCGGGTTTGGTATTTCAGTCGGTTCTGGTGTAGTCTCGACAGGTTCCGGTTCATCCAGTCGATTGATTGAGACCTCATCCAGACGAATACCGGCACTGTCCGCACCGAAAACGATCGGTGCAGCACCAATCAAAGCTTCAGGATCGGTATAGCTGAATTGAGCGGTGCGGTTCACTGCGACGGTAATCACACCGCCAAGTGCCTGCACGTTCAACTGAGCCCAGTTCCCATCCAGGGCAGCTGTACCTTCTGCGACGACTTCGTTCAGGCGCAGCAACCGGGTGGTGCCGGTGCTATCCAGCGTGATGCTGTAGCCATCGCGCAGCGCCAGCGAGAACACACCCGCAGGCACCCGTACCTGAGCTGCCAGCAAGAAATGCGGCCAGGCAACGCCATCAACCGAAGCGGCTGCGCCCGCTGCCGTGGACTCCAGCACAAAGCCGCCCGCGCCATTGGTCACCTGCCAGCCGTTCAGCTGCCAACCAGCAGCGTCACCATCATCGAAATTATCCTGAAAAGCATCCGTGATCGGTGTGGGTTGCACTGGTGGTTCTACGGGTTCGGGAGTAACTTCCTGGGTGGCTTCTTCCGTCGCTTCCTGAGTAGGAGCAGGAGCAGGTTCGGTAGGTTCAGCCGTGATTTCAGCCGTCGGGGCAACCGTCGGCTCCTCAGTCACAATGATGATCGGTTCTTGAGTGATCTCTGGTGGCGGTTGAGCAATCGGTTCCTCTGTAGGTTGATCAGAGGCCGGTTCTTCAGTGGTCTCCGCCTTGTCGTCCGTTGTGTCCTGGGCCTGAATAAAAGGCGCAATAAGCAAGGATAAGCAAAACAGGAGAATAAGTGAAAGGTAGAGCGAATGTTTCTGCCGGTGCATGTGTCCTCCACTACCGGTAAACGAGCTAATTCATATTGGGTAGAGAAAATTACTTTTATTATAGTGGTTACAGCAGCCTAACATGAAGCTAAAAACGTAAAATTTTTGTGAATTAATCCACCTATGACTTAAGAAATTGTATAATTTGTAAAGTTGGACTTCCTACAACTTAAGGGAGTGGTGATTTCATTACTCCGCCCGGTCCATTCAATAGTCTAAATCCTGACCATTCGCAATTCGGCAGTTTTGATTTACAGCATATCTTTAGGAACCGAAGTCTACCCGTAGACCATTCGGTAGGCACCGCGTGGTGCATGACATATAATGAGTGTGTATGATGTTAGAGGGAATCTATTATGCGGCTTGAAGATCTAAATTGGATGGATGTGGAAAGTTATCTAAAAACCGATAACCGCATCATCCTCATTACAGGTGCGACAGAACAGCATAGTTATCTAAGCCTGCTGACCGACATTTTGGTTCCATCACGCATCGCGCTGGCGGTGGCTGAACGCGAAAAAGTGTTGGTCGCCCCGCCGCTCAATTTTGGCGTCAGCACGCTTTTTGCCACATTTCCAGGGACGATCAGCCTGAGTCAGGCAACTTTTGACAGCGTTCTGGGCGAAATTGTACAGTCGCTGCTGCATCAGGGCTTCAGTGGATTTTTCATTCTCAACGGGCATGGTGGCAACCTGATGCCGCCTGTGCTAGAAGACATCCAGTTGGAAGGCCACGCACGCATATATTGGTACGACTGGTACAAAAGCCCGGCGGTTCAAGATTTTGAAGCCCGCTATAAACTGCGACTCGATCACGCTAACTGGGGCGAGAATTTCCCATTTAATCGTGTGGCCGAATCGCCTGCAGGTGAGAAACCAGCGGTCAATCTTGGCTACCTTGATGAAGGTCAATCTCCACGGGAGGTCTTAGGAGATGGCAACTTCGGCGGCCCCTATCAGGTTGATGATGCGCTCATGGCCGAATTGTATCAGTCTGTGGTGGACGAGGCTTGCGTGTTGATTCGCGAAATTGCTCACTAAGTGAGCAGAAAAATCACATTCATGACTAAGCGGCCCAGGCGCAGTTCATCGCCGTTGCGCAGCACACGCACTTCCTGCGGGTGCAGCCGCTGACCGTTAATATAAGTCCCGTTCGCACTGCCCAGATCGAAGACACTCAGGGTGTTATAGCGCGCCTGATAGCGAATGGTCAGGTGCAGCCGCGAAACACCATATTTTTCACCCTCTGCCTTTGCCAGATCTACATCCGGGATCATGGCGCTGCCCTGGGTGCTGCGCCCGATAACCACTTCATGTTCGCATTTCTGCGGCTGTACAGTGAACAGAGCGCCGGTTCCCCGCACTTTGAGTTCCAGCATCGAGTCCTGTCCATAAAAATCGTCGCTGAGGGTGAGGTCGTTGGTCTCTGCCAGCGCCTGTGTTTCGCTGGCCGTATTGGTACGATCCAGCAGGCCCCCACAGGAGTAACACAGCAGTTCGTGCTTCTGATTGCTTTTACCACAGTGCGGGCAGTTCACCCACACAATCTCTTTCACCGGTGGTGCGGACTTACTATGAAGAGGGTGTAAGGTTTTCTCTTGGCTTGCTTCCAGCGCGCGCAGCTGGCGGGCCAGTTCCTGCTTCTCTTTTTCGGCCAATGGCTCAATCTCAGCGCGTAAGTCGTTGAGCGCCGCCTTGACTGGCATCCCAGTGGCGCGCAACGCTTGATAACGCGTAACGATTGTTTTCAACGCATTCATAGTAATCATCCACACACATCCAACTTTTTCACTGTAACAGAACGTTTCCGCCTACAACTTAATATTTTATGCGATAACCATCAAAAAAAGGCCGCCTTGAGGCAGCCTTCAGAAATTTTTCATATTATAGAGTGATATAAGGGGTTTCACTCCTCCGACGGGAGTTCGATGTTCGTCCCCCAGCGCGACCATAGCTCATGAAAAATGGCCTGTGCATCGCACGTGACACCCTGTTCAGCAAAATACTGGCAAACCCGGGTGATGTCGCGCTCCAGAATGACTGCCGCACTGGGATTGACGGTGGGGTCAGTGACCTGTGGGAAATCAATCAGGGTGATCTCGCCCTGCCAGTAGAGGATATTGTAGGCAGAGAGGTCGCCATGAATGACCTCCAGACGCAGCATCAGTTCGATGTTGCGCATCACCTCTTGAAACAGAGCCTGCGCTTCATCCGGTTGAAGGTCGATTTCGTTGAGCGTGTGCGCTGCTTCATGCCGGTCACCACAGTAACCCATCAGGATCGTATTATCGCCAACGGCCAGCGGTTTCGGCACCGCCGCCCCGGCACGATGCAGCTTTTGCAGTGTTGTGTACTCGTACATCAGCCATGAGGTATGGGCGGCCTGCACGCCAAGAGAACTTTTCTTACCCAACGCACGCATCAGGCGGTGATCAGTTTTCTTCACGGCTTTGCCATTCGACTTGAGAATGGGACGACCTTCACGATAAAGCTTGTCATTACGTAGATTGCGAAACATGCGTGGGCGATAAACTTTGGCGGCAATCAGTTCATCCGTGACAGCTGGGTTGCCTTCACAGCGATAGACATTGGCCTCTTTGCCACCCTTGACCAGGGCCAGCACATCCTGAATCAAGGCCTGGGTATAAAAAGTTCGTAGCGATTCCAGCAGCCAACCTTCTTCAAAAATCCCCGGCTGGTAGGTCGTTTGAAATCCGCCTTCCAATCCCACTGTTTCTGCGACTTCTTCAATCACTTCCATTGAGGATTTTTTCGGCATGTGAACCGGTTTGGGTTTACGCTTGCGCCGCGCCTGCCGGTCATAACGCATGGGGTCGAACTGCTCTTCATATTCAGCGTACTTGTCGTAATCGTTGAAATTCATTGCACTTTCTTTCCTGGATTTTCGAGCACACCCACCACCTGGAGCCACACAGGCTCCGGCTGTGGGTTGTGTTGAATTTGCATCCCCAACTTGCGCATCACGCCAATGGAGGCAGCGTTGTCATAATCGGTTGTGGCGATAATGCGCTTGAGATGCATGTGGTTAAAGGCATAGTCGGTGATCGCCTGAGCGGCCTCAGTCGCATAACCCTGGCGGTGATAATCTTTCATCAGCGCCCAGAACAGACCGACTTCCGGCATGTTCAGATCATCATCAGGTGTGAGGTTATGCTGGCGATAGTATGGCAGGCGACCATAAGGCCCTATACACTGCACCAACCCCACCCCGCCAATGACGCAATTTTCACGTTTGAGGACAATTGCATAGTCACCATACGGCGGCTGATACAGTTCGGCCAGTGCGTCATAATTGCGCACCGTCCATTCCAGCCAGCGGCGGCGCTGCTGCATTGTCTCGTCTTCAGATAGGTCAGGATCAAGCCAGCCTGCATCCTGATACATCTGATGGGCAGCCGACAGATCATCGAGTGTAAAACGGCGGATGGTGAGGCGTTCGGTTTCCAGCACGGGCAGGGCCGCCGGATGTAATTGGATTGTGTCCATCATTTCGCCTTGTTTCCTACTTTGCCAACGATTGATAAATCAGCTTGTAATTGTGATAGCGGCTTTCCGCGATTTCCCCGGCCTCGACAGCCGCCTGGACCGCGCAGCCCGGTTCACTGACGTGCTGGCAGTTACGGAAGCGACAATCCGATGCCACGGCGTCAATCTCCGGGAAGAACCCCGCCAGTTCATCCGGCTCAAGCCCGATCAGGCCAAACTCACGGATACCGGGGGTATCAACCACCGCGCCACCATCCGCCAGTTTGAGCCAGGTAGCCTGTGTGGTCGTATGACGACCTTCGCCCCAGAACTCACTGACATCACTGGTGCGCAGTTCCAGGCCGGGCTGCACCACACTGATCAGCGAAGATTTGCCCACACCTGACATGCCGGTCAGCACCGTCGCACGCTCATGGAGTTGTTCGCGCAGCGTATCAACACCCTCGCCATTGACCACACTGGTGCGGATGACCGTATAGCCCTGCTCGAGATAGGGAGCCATGGTCGCATCAAATTCGGCTTCATCGTCAATGAGATCAGCCTTGTTGACACAGATCACCGCCGGGAGATCATTGCGCTGGGCAAAGATCAGGTAGCGGTCGATCATCTCCAGCCAGATTTGCGGATTGCGCCAGGCAGCAACGATCAGCAGTTGGTCGACATTAGCGGCCAGAATCTGGCGCATGTGCTTGTAGAAGCTGTCGGGCCGGGCCACGATACTGCGCCGGGGGGCAATCGCTTCGATTACACCACCGCCCACACCATCCTCAGTCACACCGACTTCATCGCCTACCGCCACCGGGTTCATAAAGCTGCTTTCTTCCACGCTGAGATTGCCACGCAGGCCGCAAAGAATCACCCGGTCACCGAGATCAACCCGGTAAATGCCTTTCCCAGCTTCAATCACCAATCCGGGCGTACCTTCTATTTCTGGTGCACCCTCTGGCGCTTCCGGCGCATCCGCCGTGGAATAGAAGGCCATCCGCTCTACAGTACGGCGGCGTTCGCTCTCATCCAGCGGCATGATGCGCTCTTCCTGTTCGTATTCCAGCTCGTCCCAATCCTCGATGGCATCGGGATCAACGCTATTTGGCAGCCAATCTTTGCGCCGGGTGCGCTTGCTGGATTGATTACGCTTCATTTTCTTATTGGCAGAGCGCAGTTTCTGCTGGCGTTCTGCCTTTTTCATACCTTTTACGTAACGGTCGACCTGTTTGTCAGACAACGTTGGTTTCCCTTGTGTTGTGTTTGTATCGCGCGAATCAAAAAAGCCATGGATTGATGCATGGCTGTAGAATCAAAACAGCCACGGCGTACCGGGCGCGGAATCACTAAAGACCGCGCGCTATGCGCCGTGACTGTTAAATTGTCGGTTTAGATGAGGACAGTTTTAGCAGGCAGCAGGCGCACTCAAGTTGGTGACAATCACCCAGGTTTGGTTTTTATTGGCTGTCATGTATACGCCTCCTGAAAAATTCTTGTGTTGACCGCTCATAATCTAACATACATTTTTGTGACCTGTCAAGCACCCTCCACACGTTGACCACCTGCTTTTAGGGGGCAAAATACAAAAAGAGCGCCCTTGAGCGCTCTTTTCAAACTGTTTTGATCTCTCTAGCCGACGGCGACGCGATTATCCTGGCAGTACACTGAGCGGAACAGGCTGCGGCGCTTGGGGGGCATCGCCTCCAGCAGTTCAGGATGCGGCTCCCATTTATGCCACTTGTTGCCCACCGTGTTGTAACAGTGGAACAGCGCTACGCGGTCATTATCCTCGTTGGTCCAGATTGCGCCAGTATGCATGATCGCCTCTGTGAAAAACAGCACCGACCCCGCCGGACACTCATAAGTTTCCCATAACGGCGAGTCGATATCGTTCCCCACGGAGGCGGGCGCATCGAAGGCTGCTTTGTGGCTGCCGGTGAGGAACAAGGTTCCGCCCTGACGATATTTGACCGGGGCCAGTTCCCATACCACCCGTGTCAGGCCGCTGTTGGCACGTCCCGGACTGAGGCTGTAAGTATGTGAGTTACCGGGGAAATTGAACATCCCGCGACCACCATGTGGATGGAAATTATCATGCCCCTTGGGGCGCAGCGCCAGGAATGTACCTTCCAGCCGGAAGCCATAACCCTCCTCCGAAGCCAGGCTTGGGGTCGCGACGAACTCGTTCATGAAGCCCACCACCAGCGGATGATCGGTCAGTTTTTGCAGCGGCCCGCCGATTGTCGAGCGCTCCTCCAGTGGGATCGACTCCGGATCGTTCTGTAAACGATAACAAAACGCGCGCATCTCGGCGGCTTCGGCTTCGTCCAGCACACCGGGGATAGCCAGCCATCCACGGGTATCAAAAAGGTACTTTTGCTCCTCAGTCCAATATTGAATGGATTCACCATCGGTGTTGGTGCTGGGAAGTGTTGCTGCGGGTAAAGGGCGATTTTCCATAATTCTTTCTCCTGATTTTTTATCAATTATAATTTTTGACCCTCTCTTGTCACGCTCCATTGGAAATTGGTATGTCTCACTAACAAGAGTAAAACCAAAGCGTAAGTTGTAAGGCTGCGGGTGTAAGCCGCGTGCAAGCTCCTTCTTGCAAAATGTTACATGTGGAGTAAGTTGAGAGGACGGAGATCATGTCATATTTCACAGCTAAATTACAGCAGGAGAATGCTCAGCCGGAACCGGAAGAGACCAAACCCAACTTTAAGGCCACGGGTACCCGCACCCTTCGTCTGCTGATCGCTTCACTGCAAATCGAGAATAAGTGGTCAAATATTCAGGCGATCAATGATCTTATCGCCATCGGCAAACCGGCAGTTCCCTACCTGATTACGGCGCTGGATAACAGAAATCCGCGCGTCTGGCGGTTGGCTTCTGTGGCGTTGGTGAAAATTGGCGCGGATGCCAATGACGAATTGGTTGAGGCCTTGCAGCATGAGAGCCAGCAGGTACGCCTGTTAGCTGCGGCAGTGCTCAAGAAAATCGGCAGTTTGCGCCCGGGTGAACCTGGTTATGTCGAGATGTGGGGAGAATATCAAAAGCTGGTCCGAACCCAGAGCAGCCAACCCAAAAGAATGCTCCGGCACGAGAAAAAATCTTAAACAGCAACCGACCCGCTTCTGATCCTGACAGGCTTATAAACAAGTCGCCGTCCTCACAGAGACGAAGCCTGACTATGAAAACAAAAAACCGGACTGCCAACAGTCCGGTTTTCGATTCATGCTTATTCGTTTCGGTTCTTGCGCCACCAATCGTGGAAGGTCTGCTCACCGAATGTTGGGAAATCGCGGTAATCGGTCCAGCCATCAACCGGCGGTGGGAGCTGCTCAATATTTTCCTTCCCTGTAATCCCGCTTATCATCCGGGTAGCGACCCCGGCAGCCTTGCCGCCCATCTCATACAGCAGCGGATGCTCAAAACCGAATGCGTAGGCTTTCATCCCCACCCGCCACATCGGGTCCTGCTCCGATTCCAGGTCGTGGCGTAAGCTGAGAAGCATATCCGGGATATTGATGTCCACCGGGCAAGCCGACTTACACGCCCCACATAGGCTGCTGGCGAATGGCAGCGGCTCGGCATTTTCTATGCCTTTCAACAGCGGCGTAATCACCGCCCCGATCGGGCCGGGATAGACCCAACCATAGCTGTGTCCGCCGACATTCTGGTACACCGGGCAGGTATTGAGGCACGCACCACAGCGAATGCAGGCCAGTGCTTCTGTATATTCGCTGGCATAAATATCACTGCGCCCGTTATCGACCAGAATCAGATAAAAGTGATCTGGTCCATCGCCATCTTCGGCCTGCGCCGGGCCATTGAACATATTGCAATAGACCGTCATCCGCTGACCGGTTGCGCTGCGGGGCAGGAGCTGCACCAGTGTGGCGAAGTCCTCCCAGGTAGGCACGATCTTCTCAATCCCCACCACCGCGATATGTACCGGTGGTAGGCCGGTCGAGAGGCGTCCGTTGCCTTCGTTCGTCACAATCACCACCGTGCCGGTCTCCGCAATCAGGAAGTTACCGCCGCTCATGCCAAAATCTGCTTCCAGATATTTCTGGCGCAGGGTTTTGCGGGCGAACTTCGTCATATAAACCGGGTCCACAGGATCGGGAAGCGGCTCCATCCCCAGTTTTTCGACAAAGAGATCGCGCACTTTTTCCTTGGTCATGTGCATGATCGGCATCACGATATGACTGGGATGGCTCTCGTCAATCTGGATGATGTACTCACCCAGGTCGGTTTCCAGCATGTCGATGCCTGCTGCTTTTAAGGTGGGGACGAGGTTGATTTCCTCCGTCACCATACTTTTGCTTTTTACACCGCGTTTGCAATCGTGGCGGCGGCAAATATCGATGATATGTTGGTTGGCTTCATCACCATCGGCTGCCCACAGGACATGCCCACCATTGGCAGTCACGTTGTTTTCCATCTTCTCCAGCAAATCCGGCAGTTCGGAAAGCGCGCGCAGCTTGGCCCCACGGGCCTGCTGGCGCAGCGAATAGGCGTCGGTCGTCTCGCCCATCGCGTGAATGCGCCCATGATTGGCGTTGGCCGTGCTGCGGTCAAGCGCTGTCTTGAGCTGAATATCTTCCAGCGCAATGGTCGCAGACTGCACAAATTTATTTGATGTAAGTTCCATAATGAATTCCTACTTCAACAATGAACCTGAGCCTCCGGTAATCATAGCGCCTCTGCCCCGCTTGTGCCAGAATCGCGACAGGCCGTTTCACTT
>JAIOHN010000477.1 GCA_019912985.1 Anaerolineae bacterium
AAGTTCATCCGCAAGGCCCGCGTTCAGGCACTGCTGCACGGTGCTTGCGCCGCCGATTACCGTGACGTCCTGATCCCCTGCGGCAGCTTTTGCCTGTTGAATGGCACTTTCAATGCCATCGGTGACGAAGGTGAACGTGAGTTGATCGGTCTGCCTGGGTATTCGTTGTGGGGCTTCATGCGTGAGGACGAAGATCGGCACCTGATATTCGTAATTTCCGGCGTAGAAATCCGGATCGTCCGCCATTGAATAGGCTTTCCATCCCATGACGACCGCGCCCGTTTTTTGAATGGATTCGCGCAGCGGTTCGGTATCCGGCAGGGTGGCAAGATCGGGATAGAGTGCGGCCACACTGCCATTGAGATCTTGCACAAAACCATCCAGCGAAAGAGTCATGCCTGCAACAACGTTTCCCACGTTATATTTCCTTTTCAAGGTACTTAGGGTAAATGTTCCCGGCGGCTTCTACCACGGGACAACCCGCTACGGGTGATCGTAGACGTAGAAAATGTAATCCTGTGGGCCGGTTTTGACTCCCAGATCATTCAGTAACCGGAGAATTTGCGCGCGATGATCGGTGCCGTGATTGACCACATGCAGAAGCACCTGCCACAGAATCAGGTCTTGATCCTCTTCCTCAGTAAACGGTTTTTCATCTAACATCGCATCCTGCAAGCCTGCCAGGTAATCACGCATGTGCTGCTCGACCCGGTCCCAGTAAGCGCGGATGGCCTTCCGATCATCAAAGGCAGCGGGATCAAGCGGTTCTGGAATGTCAACGCCGCGCAGGGGGCTGAACCACGTATCATCCACGCTCATCAGGTGAACGATCTGGTTGGGGACAGAGCCGTGCGAGTAGTTCACCGTTTGCGTAAACTGCTCCTGTGAGAGGGGCAGGATGTAGTCATTCCAGATTTTGCGATTTTCCGTGAAGTGATAATCATAAAAGTGGCGAAGGGCATCGGCATTCATGTGGTCGTTTACTCCCCAATAAACCCCTGAGAAGTTTAGTATAGACCGTTTGTTCTACTATGGCAAGTGGGCGTCTGCTGGGCAAAGCGACCACCCGGATTTCGATAGGCTCATCTCCCGAAAGTGTGGGGTAGACTTAGAAAAGGGGTCGATGCGGGCTAAATGAAGGGAGCGAAAATGAACCGAAAAACGCTGCTGCTGGCAGTGACTTTGCTGATGATCTGGCAGCCTGTCGTCGGGCAAATGCAGCCGCCAGCCACACCCCGGGAACCCTACAGCTTGATCGCATTCACGTCAGATCGTGACAAGTATCCAGAAATCTATGTGATGAATCCTGATGGGTCTGATCCCATCAATCTGACCCATAATGACTGGTCCGATACAGTTCCTCGATGGGTATCTGATCAAAGAATGCTCACCTTTTCTGCGGTGCGGGAGGAACACCCACAAGCCAAACTACCTTATATCATGAATCTGGATGGGACACAGTCCGAGCCGTTTGGCGCAATAACTTATCTACTCGACAATTATTTTCTTGATGTCACAACAATTTTTCCATCCAATGATGGCCGTCAGGTTGCTTTCGTTTCAGAACGTGCGGGCGACAGTGAAATCTATATCATGGATTGGGACGATCCGGACCCTCTCAACATTACCCGCAATCCGGCTCACGATAGTTCACCCGATTGGTCACCAGATGATACCCAAATCGTTTTTCAGTCTGACCGCAGCGAGAACTACGAAATTTATGTAGTAGATGTTCAAGTCAATGCCGAGCCCGTCAATCTCACCAATACAGACACACCAGAATTTGCGCCGACCTGGTCCCCAGATGGTCAGAAAATTGCTTTTGGCACCAGTCGGGACGGAAACCCTGAGATTTATGTGATGGATGCCGATGGTTCCGACGTGAGAAACTTGACCAACCATCCAGGCGGAGATTGGAACCCTGATTGGTCACCTGATGGCAAATTTATTGTGTTTTTTACAGACCGTGATGGGAATGATGAAGTCTATATCATGGATGCCGATGGTACGAATCAGACTAATCTCACCAACAATCCAGCGGATGACTTTTTTCCATCCTGGTCACCATGGCTCACGGTAGACCGGCCTTCGCTTACGCATTCAGATACTGAGAAAAGTGGATGAGCACCCCTGAAGGGTCCCATACATGCGTGGTGATGGCCCCATAGCTTTCTTGCTTGGGCGGGTTCACCCTGGCATTCGCAAACTTTTCTGCCTCCAGGATTTTAGATACATGCGTGTACCAGGCTGCTGCATCTTTGACGCTCACCTGGAACATAAAATTATTCGCCCAATCCTTCACGTAATAACTTTGAAGCCAAAAGCGGCAGTCTGCTAACTCCAGTTCAGCCAGACTGTTATCATCCGTCTTCATGATCAACGTCCAACCGAGAAGGGTGTAAAACCGAAGGGACTGTTCAAAGTCCAGTGCAGGGACAAAAACTCTGACATCGGTTGCCGTCAGGTTCAGTGAGGTTTCTGCCATTGGAGACTCCTGATCATCTCTAGCTTCTGATCCCCTAACTGTAGCCGATATGAGGTAATTTTGCGAACATTTATTCTAAATTGGGGCTTTACCGCGATTTTGCCGCCGCCGGGCTCACGACACGATCTGGCCGTCCTTCAATTGCAGCACGCGGTCCACATAGTCATCGACCATCATATCGTGCGAGGTCATGAGCAGCGTCAGCCCTTCCTCCGCCACAATGCGCTGGAAGAGCGAGAGGATTTCCCCGGCGGTCAGGCTGTCCAGTTCGCCGGTCGGCTCATCCGCCAGGATTAAGCGCGGCTGATTCGCCAGGGCGCGCGCAATCGCCACCCGCTGCTGCTGTCCGCCGGAAAGCTCATAAGGCCGGTGATGTACCCGCTTGCCCAGCCCGACGATGTGCAGGCAGTGCAGTGTGCGCTCGCGCCGTTCGCGGCTGCTCACACCGATCAGGCGCAGCATCAGCTCGACATTTTCGTAAGCCGAGAGAGTGGGCAGCAGCCCGAAAGACTGGAACACGAAGCCCAGCCGCTCGCGTCGCCAGCGGGTCAGCTCATCGTCGCTCAGTGTGGAGAGATCGCGCCCGAAAATCTTGACGGTGCCGCTGGTGGGCCGGTCCAGCCCACCGAGGATATTGAGCAGGGTAGTCTTGCCGCTGCCAGAGCGCCCTTTGAGCGCCACAAAGCAGCCGCTTTCGAGCTGCAATTGGATACCGCGTAGGGCCTGCACTTCCTGGTGGCCGCGCTGGTACACGCGATAAACATCCTGGGCGTCGATCAGATAGTCATTCATCGGCTGTGTCTCCGCGCAAGCGTTGCAGCAGTCCACGCAGTCCGCGCGCCGAATGGGTGCGCGTCAGGTCATCGACCAGCGCTTCGGCAGCTTCGGCGTGATCGGTCCCGGCGGCTGGCCGGATCAGGATACCTTCTTCGGTCAGTTCCAGTTGGACGCGGCCTTTGATGCCGAAATGCGCCAGAAATTCCTTTGGCACTTGCAGCCGTCCCGCACCATCCAGCACCGTCAGTTCTTCAAAGGTGTCATTGTGGGGATTGGCGGCCCGTTTTTCGCGCCCCTGGCGCACCGTTTCTGCGGCCAGCCGTCCATCGCGGATGGCAACGACACGGTCCACATGACGTGCAATCGTCGGATCATGGCTGACAATCACGGTGGTGACATGCAGGCTGTGGTTCAAATTCTGGAAGGTTTCGTAAATTTTGAGCGCCGTTTCGCTGTCAACTTCGCCGGTTGGTTCATCGGCCAGCAGCAGCTTGGGCTGGTTCGCCAGCGCGACCGCGATGGATACTCGCTGCTGCTCACCGCCCGAAAGCTCCGAAAGGTGATGCTGGCGGCGGTCGACCAACCCGACGATTTCCAGCAGGTGCAGCGCCCAATTCTGCGCTTTTTTGCCGCTAACGCCAGCCAGCGTCAGCGGAAGCTGGATATTCTCCTGGGCGTTGAGGTAGGGGATTAGATTACGGGCGCTCTGCTGCCAGACAAATCCCACCTGCGATTGGCGGTAGGCATTGAGATCAGCATCGGAGATTTTGAGCAGGTCGTTCCCATCGACCCACACGCGACCGGCGGAAGGGCGGTCCAGCCCGCCGAGGATGTTCATCAGCGTGGATTTACCACTGCCGCTGGCCCCCACCATGCCCAACAGCTCGCCCGGCATCACGACCAGATCCAGCCCTTGCAATGCGACTGTTTCCAGTCCGGCGACCTTATAGATTTTGACGAGATTATCGCATACGATAAACGGTTCCTGTGCCATATTATGCGGTTTCTCCCAGTTTGATCGCCTGGAAAATCTTCATGCGGCGCAGCAGCAGGGTGGACCCACTCAACCCCAGCAGGAATAATCCCGCAAACAACAGGTAAATTCGCAGGATGGCGGGCCATGCGACCTCAACAATCATCGGCGGGATGCCAGTCAATGGGCCGGTATCCACCTGAAGATAGGGGATGAAGAACGCGCTTGACCATACCCCCAACAACGTGCCGATAATCCCACCGCATAGCACCAGAAACACCATCTCCCATGCCAGCAGGCCGATCATCTGCCTGCGCAGTAACCCGACCGCCCGCAGCACGCCGATTTGAATAAAGCGCTGGCGGAAGGAGAACATCATATACATCGCAAAGCCTATCACAGTGAGGGCCGCCGCTGCCAGAAAGCCAACCGAGAGAATGCCAAACAATCCCTGGCGTTCGGGGCGCTGCTGCCCGGCTTCGATCAGGCGTTCCGGGGTGCGCGGATTGGTCGTGGCGCTGGGGGCAGTCTGGTCATTGGTGCGCATCCACACCTGATAGGGGAAGGGCGCGCCAGCCTGCTCGAAGAAATAATTCAGATTACCCACCAGTACCGGCCCTTCGGTGGGGATATACAGCGGGAACAAATCAAACGCGCCGATAATTCGCAAGTCAAGCGCGGTGCGATAATGATAGGCTTCAATAATCACCCGCAGGGTATCGCCCACTTGTAGTGCCGCATCATCCATCACTGCGCGCGGCAGCAGAATGCCATCCGGGTTAAGCGCCAGCGTGTTCATCAACCCGCCCAGGCTCTCCGGCGCGAAGTCGTTGCGCCAGAACGCAATGCCCGGCAGATCAAAACGATCCACGCCGACGAACGTGCCATCCATCGCCTGCCCGTTGATCGAAGTCGTCGCTTCATAGATACCGACTCGGGTCGCGGCATCGGCCTGCATCATCTCTACATAATCCGTAACCGGGCGGAATACCCATGAAGGGCCTGCATCGGGTGCTGGCTCGACACTGGGGCTTTCGCCAAAATCGGGAAATGCCAGATCAGCACCCACCTGATAATAAGACTGGTCGCGCAGATGCTGGTCCAGGGTTTGCGCCATCGACGCGGTAAAGGCTGACAGGCTTAACGTCAGCACCAGCAGCAGCAGTGGCGTGGTGTACAGGCCTGGCGTTCGCGCCAGTTGGCGTACTGCCATGAGCAGGCTGACATTGCGCGTGCGCGCCAGTATCCAGGCCAATGCGCCCAGCACCAGCGGAATAAGACGCAGGCTGAACAGCGCCAGCGCCAGGATGCCCAGCGCAGGCACCAGAAACAGCAGCGGATTCTCGAACAGGTTGCGGCTGACATCATTATCCAGCACCGCCAAACTGCCTTGTTGTTGCAGCAAATAAGCTCCGTAGAGGACGGGAATCAGCAGCAGCACATCCAGCCATAGCCGCTGCCACAATGGACGCTGCTGCCAGCGGGCGCGTTCGTGCTTATACGTCAGCACGGTATGACCACTGGCACGCAGGGTAGGGAGGATTTGTGCCAGCAGAGTCACACCCAGAATCGCCAATCCAGCGTCCAGCGCAGCCGGTGAAAACAGCAGTCGCATCTCGCGTGGCGCACCGAATACCAGAAAGCTGCGCGCCTGCCCGATCACACTCGCCAGCCACAGACTGAGCGGAATTGCCAGCAGCAGGGCCACGATTCCGATAACGATTTCTTCCAGCAGCGCCACGCCGACGATCTGTAGGCGGAGCGCACCCCGGCTGCGCAGCACGGCGATCTCATTCCGCTGCTGTTCCATCGCCAGGGTTCGCGTCAGCACAATGAACATCAGCATCAGCCCGATGACCGGCACGCCAAACGCGAACAGCAGCGCATTCAACACATTCGCTTCACGCAGATAGGTGGTCAGTTGATCACGTGGGGAAACCATCAGCTTCAGACCCGGCAGCAGCACGGATGCACGCTGCTGCACCCGGTTGATCTGGTCAATTAAGGGGCCAACATTGCTATGCGTGACTGCATCACCCTTGAGCACTAGATACCAGACCACGCCGTAGACCTCATCCGGCACCAGCGGACTGATCCGCTGGATGAAGGTTTCTTCAGGGATCATCAGGTGATCGTCGAATACATCGGGGCGGATGAACCAGTAAGAGTCACCAGGTTCGGTCGGTGTCCAGATGCCGTCAATGCGCACCGGCAGGGTCTGGCTGACCCAGATGTCATCTACGTCCCGGTAGCGGATGTAGACGAAAAAGGAATCGCCTACATGCAGTTCCAGCTCAGTTGCCATCGGCAGGCTGACCAGCACCCCGGCAGGCGAATCGGCATCGCTGCTGGCAGCAGGATAGCGCCCGCTGACCAGCGTAATATGATCTTCCAGTTCGCTCACAGACGACAGGTTAAATGAGCCAAGCGACTCTTCGCCGGTCGACGTGACGGTCGCGCCTTCGGGATATAGCGGATAATCCTGCGTGCGGAAATGCCGCAGCGTGAGTTCAAGCGGCAGCCCCAATTCTGTTGGAGCGTCGTTGGTGAGGTAAGTATCTACCGCCTGAACATCTTCCAGTTGAACGGGATCATTCAGCCCATCGCCATAGCGAAACATGAATGAAAAGGGGGGCCGGGGCAGGGTGTTGGCATCCGGCGGCGTGTTCATGGTTTCCTGAAATGATTGGTAATAGACCGCATCTGTGTAAATGGGGATGCTCATGACGATTGCCAGTGTCACCACCAGGCCGACCAGCGCCGCCAATGCCAGCCATTTTTGCGCCAGGATGCGTTTGAGAACCAGAAAAACCAGCAGACGAAGAAAGTTCATGGCCCGACGACGACTTGACCTTCTTCCAACCCTTCGACAATCTCAGTGCGACCGCCGCCCTGTATACCGACGACCACATCCGCTCGTTGCTCGACATCGCCATCACGCACCACGACAAAGCTGGTGTTCTCAAAGGTGCGGACTGCTTGCTGCGGCAGCCACAGCACATCTTCTCGCTGTTCCAGCACCAGCGTGATCTCGACCTGATCATCGACTTCCAGTCCAGCTTCCTCTGCTGGTGTATCCAGCGAGATGCGCACTGAAGGATCGTCACTTTCGGCATTTCCGCCCAGGTATGGCAGCCGCCGGATGGTGCCGGTCACGACCACATCCGGCTTGCCGGATGCCTGAATAGTCACCTGCTGACCTTCTTCAAGGCGACCAATGCGGTCACTCTGAAGCAGCGCCGCGACTTCAATCTCGCTCATATCCCCAATGACGGCGACTGGGCTGAATGCGCTGATGGTGCGGCCCTCTGCCGTTCCAATTGTGAGCACCTGACCATCGAACGGCGCGATAATCTGCGCGTTGGCGATAGCGGCATCCAGGTCCTGGATTGTTAACTGCACTTCGTCCATGCGGATTTGGGCCAGCTCAACATTGTTCTGGGCGATGCTGCGCGCTTGCTCAGTGTGGTCTGCGTCTGCCTCAACTGCTTCCAGCGCTAACTGTGCGTTCTCTAATTCGAGTTCGGCTTTGCGCACCGTCAGATCGTCGCGCTGCTTTTGCAAGCGCAGGTCGTCAATCAATGCGAGTTCTGCCAGCACCGTTCCAGCAGTGACTTCATCTCCTTCAGCCACGTACACCGTGCCAACACGACCATCCTGCGGAAACGAGAGTTCGGCCTGGGTCACCGGGGTGACCCGCCCCGCAAACTGAAGCTGGGAGACGATCTCGCCCCGCTGAACTTCATAGGTCGGTTTGGTAGACGCTACAGATCGAGGAATAGGCGTTGGGGTGGATTCGGGTTGCGAAAGGCCAGAACAGGCGGACGCAAGGGCAATGAAAACGATGGATACGATCTTTAATTTCATCGGCGATTTCTTGAATGAAAAGTCTATTTGTCCAATAGTTTATTGCGATTGCTAGCCCATAGTAACCCAAAAAGTGGCGAAAACCTAAGACCAATTCAATGAGGTGGCGCGCGGCTCGCAGACCAGTTTTGCGATTTGTGGTAACGTTGGGGCTGTAAAAATGACCAGCCGGACGATTATTCGCCCGTCTTTAACGGCTTTCATCGAACTTAAAATAGGCTGATTATTATGTTACAAAAAATCCGCTTTGTGTATGCCATTGCCTGGAAGCGCCTGACCGCACAGCCGGGGTTGGCCCTCTCGACCGTCATCGGCTTGACCGTCGTGATTGCGTTGGCGATGAGTATCCCGGTTTACGCCAGCGCTGTCTACTATCAGGCATTCATCGAAGAATTATCCAGCCCAAATGCCGATATTGTCCGCCCGCCGTTTAGCTTTGTCTTTTCGTTCTCCGGTAACAGTGCCGAAAATTTAACCTGGAACGACCTGGCTCCAGCCGATAGTTACCTGTCGAACGGTGGCGAACTGGGCCTGCCGCTGGATTTCAGCGTGCGCCAGGTCAAAACCGGCAACTATCCCATGTACCGCGAAGATCACCTGGAAGGTGATCCGGTCGCGCGTTTGCGCTTCGGTTTCGTCAGCGATCTGGCGGATCACATCACGCTGCTGGAAGGCGCGCTGCCCGATGAAGAAACCGGCGAAGTCGCATCAGTGCTGGTGAGCGTTCCCGCCGCCTTTGATTACGGCCTGCGAGTGGGCGAACATTACGATGTGAAGGTGGGGTATACCACCCCGGCAGGTGAGCGTGCGGAGACAGTCGTCCCGGTACAAATCAGCGGTGTCTGGCAACCGACTGATTCACAATCGCCGTATTGGATGAATAAACCCAGCCTGTATTACGACTACCTGCTCATGTCGGAGTCTGTTTTTGTGGAGCATATCACACCGCTGCTGGCGAATCGCAGCTATGTGTTCGACTGGTATCTGGTTATGGATGGCAGCAGCGTGACCAGTGATGCCGCCGGGCCGCTGCTCACCGATATTGGCCGGACAGAGCGTGAGGCTGAGGTGCAGTTGAACAGCACGCGGATGATGATCTCGCCGCGTGAGGAATTGCAGCGCTACATCGCCAATGCCAACCTGCTCACGGTGCAGTTGTATGCGTTCGGCGTGCCAGTGATCGGCCTGCTGCTGGCGTTTATCTGGCTGACTTCCGCGCTGGCGGTAAGCCGTCGCCAGGGTGAGATTGCAGTGCTGCGCAGTCGGGGGGCGACCGCCGGTCAGATCGTCGCGATTGCCGCGTTGGAAGCCTCGCTCCTGGGCGGGATTGCGTTTCTGGCGGGACTGCCGCTGAGTCTGTTTTTTGCGCAATTGGTCAGCAAGACTCGCAGTTTTCTTGATTTCTCCAGCCCGGTATCCCTCTACATCCATATCACCACGTCGGCGCTGCTCTTCGGGCTGCTGGTTGTGCTGTTGGCACTGGTCGCCCAGGTAATCCCGACGATTGGCGCGGCGCGCATGACCGTCACCACCTACAAGCAGCAGCGCAGTCGCCTGAGTCAGGCCCCATGGTGGCAGCGCGTCCGGTTGGATGTGCTGCTGCTCATCCCGGCAGGTTATGGTGCCTATGTGCTGGTAGGGCAGGGCGGGATTTCTACTGGCGATCCGGTCGCAAATCCGCTGCTGTTCCTGGTTTCGGCGTTAGGGACCTTGGCGCTGACATTGCTTTTTTTGCGGCTGCTGCCGGTGCTTATGTCACTGCTGGCGTGGATCGTCGGGCGCAGCGGGAGCGTCGCGTTACTGACGGCGGTCCGGCATCTGGCGCGCAGGCCGGGGCTGTATACCATGCCGCTGTTTTTATTTATTCTGACACTCGCACTCTCGGCGTTCACGGCCACGCTGGCCCAGACATTGGATCGCCATTTACAGGACACAGCATATTATCAGCTAGGAGCCGATGCCGTATTTCTCGATTTTGGTGTGGAAGTGCTGGGCATGCCGACACTGGCCCAACGCTATATCTTTCCGCCTGTAAGTGATTATGCGCAGACGCCGCTGGTTTACACGGTGACTCGTGTCGGGCAGATGAGCGCCAGCAGCAGCCTCGACGGGTATGGGCAAAATGGGCGTTTTCTCGCGGTGGATCGCTTCGACTTTGCACAGGTGGCCTTCTGGCGCGGTGATTTTGCCGGACGCAGCCTGGGCGCGCTGATGAATGAACTGGCGACCAATCCCGATGGCGTCCTGCTCCCGCGCGATCTGATCGAAACTTATTCGCTGGACATCGGCGATCCGGTGTATGTCTCCATCACCAGCGATCTCTCGGGCGTGCGGGCGACATTGCCGCTCCGTGTGGTCGGGTCATTTGATTTATTCCCTACCTGGTATCCGGCTGATGGGCCGCTATTTGTCGGCAACCTTGATTATGTGTTCGAGCGTGCTGGTGGCGATTTCCCGTATTACGTGTGGCTCGATGCCGACCCGGCGCTGACCCGCAGCCAGTTGAACGCGCCGGAATGGCAGCCGATTGCGCTCAACCAACCGGATTACCAGATTGCCAAAGAGGAACAGCGGCCAGAACGCCAGGGGGTATTCGGCCTGCTTTCGGTCGGATTTTTGGGTGCGGCCCTGCTCACGGTGCTGGGCCTGCTGCTTTATCTCCAGTTTTCCTTCCAGCAGCGATATATCGAACTGGGTGTGCTGCGGGCGATTGGCCTTTCCACACAGCAGATGGTCTGGTTTCTGGCCTGGGAGCTGTGTTTTATCGTGCTATCGGGATTACTGACTGGCACCTTGCTGGGGGCGATTATCAGCTTGTTTACGATTCCATATTTGCAGGTGGGCAGTGGCGTGCCGCCCTATATCGTGCAGATTGCGTGGCCGATGGTTATGCGAATTTATCTGCTGTTCTTCGGGTTATTCGTGGTGGCATTGACAGCGTTGATTGTCTCGCTGCGCCGCATTCGCATCTTCCAGGCGATCAAATTGGGCGAGGTCGCATGATCAAGCGTTGCGAGTCTTTGAGCTTCTGCATCGTTGGGGAATGCCCGATCATACACACTACGCTTCAAGCGCCTATATTCGCCTTTGGGACGAGGGTTTTATCGCAGTTACCGGGGAGAGCAAAACACGTTTTATGCGCCAACTACGGCTCAAAACAATCACGTTGACTGTCTATCCGCTTGGCGCGGTTCAAGATCAAAACTAAGGCCGCTTGGTTCTCATGAAGAGTTGACAATGGCCTGAACCTCGGCTACGCTTTCGGTAGAGTACCGGTAGAGTGCCGAAAAATGTTGGATATGGTGGAACAGAAACCCAGAACATTTTCCAACACCACCATCGCTGATGTCGCGCGACAGGCTGGCGTTTCCATATCAACCGTCTCGCGTGTGCTGAACGATAAGCCGGATGTTTCCGAGCAGACCCGCCAACGCATCCAGGCGGTGATTGATACGCTAAGATATACACCCTATGTGCAGGCTACTCGCCGCCTTTCCCGCTCACTCACCCTCAGCGCCAATTACCCACTTGAACACTATCTTCATGCCAGCAGCCCGCTGACCGATTCGCATTTCTTCGGTGGCATGGGGAGTGCTGCCGGAGAGTTGGGTTACGCGCTGAACATCACGACACGCCGGATGACCCCGGAAGCGCTGCTGCGTCCTTTCGAAGATGATCAGATTGACGGGATGATCGTCATGGAAGTGGATCAGGATGATTGGCGTGTGGAACTGCTGCGGGAGGTGGGCTGTCCGTTTGTGCTGGTGGGTCGCTGTGCCGATAACACCGATCTGAGCTTTGTCGACATCGACACAGACAGCAGCGTGATGCGCCTGTTTGATCATCTGGTGAACTTGGGACATCGGCATATTGGATTTCTGGCCCACCCGGAAAATGTGATTCGGGAAGGCTTTACCCCGGCGGTGCATGGGCTGCGCAGTTATCAGCGGGCAGTGGCAGCACATGGGCTTGAATCCTATGTCTGTCACGCGGTGTTTGGTCCGGTGGGCGGTTTTGAAGCGGCATCTTCTTTGCTGGATCAAGCGGATCATCTGACGGCACTCATCACGATGGATGGGGTAGGCGCACCCGGTATTTTCCGGGCGCTGCAACAGCGCGGTTACCAAATCCCGCAGGATTTTTCTGTGGCGGGATGTGTGGTTGGCACCAATCTGGCCGAGATGATGATTCCTACCT